>JARRJK010000006.1:0-95993 GCA_037379555.1 Anaerolineales bacterium
TGGGCGGCGAGCAGCACTTCATCTGCACCATCGAGCCGGGCCGGAAAGCTGATGATTGGGAAGCCAAGCGAGCGCATGTTCTGCTTGAGGGCCAAGCGCCGCAGAGCCGTGTAGGTGATCAGGTCCTCTTTGAATCCAACCGTGGTTGGATCGAGCACTATTTCTTCTAGGCCGAGGCCCTTCAGCTTTTCGGTCAGATCGTTGAGCGCATCCAGATCCGGGGCGCGCACTGCCAGTGGTACGTCCGAGCTTTTCGCCAGCTCCCCCATCGCTTCCCAGTTATCGGCATCGGCTGCGTAAAGCAGCGGCCGGCCGCCGGCCGCCTCGAGCCCGGCTTTGGCCAGCGCTGGGTCGGAGGCGAGCAGGATGATGGGCAGCTCCGTACCGGCTCGCACTGCAGTCACGGCGTCAGCGAATTTGCCGGCATCGCCGGATGCCGCTTCGATCGCGAACCCGTCGAGATGAAGGTCGATGCCCACGTAATCGACATGGAAACCATCCACCTTCGCCACGGTATCCTTGAGTTCGGCGGCATCGAGCGTGTCGGCCACCCGCAGGAAGAGACCTGGCTTATGGTAGAAGGTTTTTTCATGCCGGAAGAGGACGGTTTCATTGCCAACAGCCAGCTTGCCATCGCTGCCCTGGATTTCGACCAGGCGGATCGGCGGGGCCGCCGCCGCTTCGAGCTTGGCAGCCGCCTCTTCGCTGACGTGAGGACAATCCTTCAGTTCGGCCTGTTTGGCAGCCAGCTTCATGGCAAACGCCAGGCAGGTCGGATAGCCGCAGTCCTTGCAGTTGGTCTGCGGGAGCATCTTATAGATTTCAAGTCCAGAAAGTGCCATGTTCTACCTCCACACCTCAAGCGCCATTGGCCAGGGCGTTCACAACCGACCTGACCCGCTTTAAAGTCTCCGGATGCCGTAGTACGACGATATCGGCACCCGAATGAATCAGCGAGGTGGCGGTAATCGCTTCCCAATCGAGGGCGCGCGTTTCCCAGTCACCCCATTCTTCCGGTACACCCTCGCCGACCTTCGCTTCCTTGACCTTCCAGGCTTCTTCGCCGGGAGTGACCAACATCGGCTGCTGGGTCATGGTGTCGCCCTGCAGAGCTGCCAGGCGCAGTCGCTCCATAACGGAGTATCCGTACTCGATGCCGTAGCCGAGAGCACCGGTGGTTGGATCCATGATGATCCGCTCGAGCGGCATGCCCATCTCGTTGATCAAAATCACCAGCTGCTTTGAGAGGTTTACGTCCATCGGCGTGCGCGACTGCACCAGATGCTTGTGGGCAAGCGCCGCAGCGACGATGGTGCGGTAGTTGCCCTCCTCGCAGACGCCGAGCAGCAGCCGTTCGCCGGCGCCCTCTTCGGCCACTGCGACCATCAGTTCATTATCCATTTCGGCCTGGCCGGTTCCTGTGACGGCCAGCGGCAGGCCGGTTGCTTCGAGCACCGAGCGCACGGTGGCGCGAGCGTTTTCAGGTGTATTTTTCTCGCCATCGGACTTGGTCAGGCTCTGCGACAGATAAATCAGGTCGGCGCCCGCCTCTTCCGCGGCCCTGGCCCAGGCGGCTGGATCTTCCGCGGCCTCGCCCCAGGCTTTCAACAGGAGTGGAGACCAGTCTTCTGGCTTGCGGTCATGCACCTCGAGCGCAAGCGCAGGCGGATGCGGCACCTCGCCCTCAAAATACAGATAGGGCAGGGTCGACTCGCCGCCCACGGTCAGCGTTTGCGCGCGTGTACCGCCATCGTCTGAGGTCGCACCTAGCGTGACCTCGCGCACGCGCCCCGACCATTTTTCCTTCGGGATTTCGATCGTCATGGGGTTGAATTCCTCCGTCTTCGTTTCTTAACCGGATTTTTCCCGGCAATAGTCTGCCGTGATTCCGGAGTTAGAACATCGGGTCCATTTCAAGCGCAGGGTGGCCCTTTTCCGTCAGGTAAGTCACCAGGCCTTCAACGTCCGTGCAGATGGTCTCGTCAGCGATCTTGCCGATCAGGTCTGGATCGCCTTCGCGATCGGCGACCTCCTGCAGCTGTTCGGCCATCTGCTGCTTGAGCACGGATGACATCCACACCACGCGCTTGAACCCGCCGTCAGCCGAGATGAACTTCGGGCTGAGGATGTAGAACTTGCCGTGGCCCATCACGCCCGGTGTTTGCAGTCCGCCGCCGGCCATGCCGGCCAGCGTCGAAAAGGTCATGCCGGCCGGGGTCATGCTGGTGTCCTCACGGCTGACGATCATGATGCCGTTCGCCTCGGGTATGAGCATGGCGATGCATTCGAAGCAGCCGCAGGCGGTCATCGGGTTTTCCATGATCGAGTACATCGAGACCTCGGTCACGGTGCCGTGGGAGGCGGTGGCGGCGAATTCGTTCACGCCGGTGAAATAGCCCTTGGCCGCATCGAGATTCTCGCCCTTCTCGATCGGCTGGTTCGGGCCGGTGGGGTTGATCTGGAAGGAAGCCTTGCAGTCGAGCCAGTTGTAGGCGCCGCACAGGCCGAGCCGCTCGGGGCTGACAATGCAAACGTGATCGGGGGCGAACGACTGGCAGAGCGTGCACGAGTAGAACTCATCGACGCTGGTGTCGGTCATCGATCCCATGCGCTCGTTGCGCTCTTCGTAGGCAGCGCGGGCCTTGGCCAGCCATTCCTCATGCAGCTTGGGGTCAGTGATGATCTGCACCTCAACTTTATCGACGATGCTGCCGAAGTCGTCGTGGAAGCGGGCATGCAGGATTTCACCGAAGTGCTTCAACTCGAAGCCCTTCTCAGCGGCGTTGTTGCTGATGCGGATCCAGGCGATGTCGCGCTGTCCGATGTGCTGGATGCCGGAGGCGCCGTTGATGAAGTAGTGTATCTGGCGTTCAAGCACCGGCTCGAAGTCTTTCTCCATCTTGCGGCCGGCGACCTTAATCAGGATGCTGAGATCCATCGCCCCCTGGTTTTCCACTTCCGAGAAATCGGGGCCGATGATCTCGATCTTGCCGTCCTCGACTTCGTCCATCTCATCCATCATCAAGTATTCGTAGGCGCGGCTGTACTTGCCGCCGAACTCGACCCGCATGTCGGCCTTGCGCACGACTTCGCCCTCGAAAGCCGAGCCGTAGGGAACCGGCACTGGGACTTCGCTTATCTTGACCTTGACGCCGCGTACCTCGATCGCTTTCTGGACAAACTTGTGCGCCTTATCAGCTTCCGTTTCGCCTTCGATCTCGTTCCAGGGCAAGGAGATCACGTGCTCGTAGCGCGTGATGCCGGTGGGCAGAATCTCCGGGATGACCGTATCCGCCAGCACCGGAAAGCCGTACGAGATGGCGCCGGCTGCGGTGGCGTACTTCAAGTCATCCACCTCGCCCAGCGCAAGTACAAAGGCGAAGACGCGGTTCTTGTTGTAAAGCAGGATATCGCGCCATTGGCCACCCTTCAGCCCGCCGAAGGTCAGCGCCGAGCGCGTGGCAAAGCCGAGCGGGTAAATGGCGCCGATGGTGTCCATGCTGAAGGGAACGATATAGGTGTCGTAGCCCATCTCGACGCCTTCCTCGACAAGCTGGTCGATGATCGACCTTCCGTTGGTATTGCCGGCGAGGAAAGTGAGGATGTTGCGTTGCTGGAGTTCACGCACGATGGCAACCGCGGCCTCGTTCGAATGGGCCGCGCCGACAATGGCGGCAAAACCCGGCATACGGCCATCGACGAGCTGAATGCCCCAGGAGCGCAGCTGGATGTCGTCGATCGGTCCGTTAAGCCGACCGTTTGCCTTCGGCTCCGAACCGTTCCCATCGGGGCTGGTGAATGCAGTCGCCCCGGCAAGCTCAAGACCCTTGTAAGGCTGCGGCTCTTCACCGTATGCGAAGCGAATGGCCTCGATCACCTCCTCGGCGAGAAGGGTGGCCATGCCAGAATCGAGCGTCTCGCCCAGGTAGGGGGTCCAAAGCGTCTCGTCCGGCGCCGCATGGAGCAGCGACAGCGCATGATCGAGCACCGGTTCCAGATCGCTGATCTTGGAGACTTCATGCCCGAGCATACCCAGGATGACAGGCAGGTAGTAGGCGGTGTTGGGGAAGGCGACAGCTGTTTCGGGGCCTTTTTCAGTCAGCGCGCGTTGATACAGCGCCTGCGCTTCGGCAACGATCGCGTTCGCTCCCTTGATAGCTCGAGTGGCGATATACCGTGACATGGTCTGTAGCCTCCCTAGTTCGTCGAATTGCCATACATGGCGCCGATCTTTTCAGCCAGTGGCAGTTCAACCAATTCGTTGATCCGCCAATCCCCGCTCTTGCCCCAGTTGGAGGGTTCGTATTCGGGCAGGCCCAGATCAGCTCGCTTCTTGTCGATGTGTGCGAGCGATCGGCGCACGATCTCATCACCGTCGTTGATGAACTCCAGGCGTCCGCCGACTTTGCTTTCCCAGCCGTCGCTGATGATCTCGGTCACTTTGTCCACGCCGGAGACCGGGCTGGAGTGGCCCATGATGACGAGAGCCCCGGAGGCGACGCAATAGGTGGCGATCGAGATCGCCTTCTCGCTCATCCATTCCGGGGCCATGCCAACCGCCGGGATGTCGCTGATGTCGTCGCCCAAACCGCCTTCAGTGGCCATCTGAGCCAGTACGGTCAGGATGCGCGAGTTGTCAACGCAGGAGCCCATGTGCAGCACGGGTGGGATGCCGACCGCTTCGCACACCTCGCGCAGGCCGGGTCCGGCATGTTCGAGGGCAGCTTCGGGCCGCATGTAGCCCTGCTTGGCGCTGGCAATCGCGCCGCAGCCGGTCTCGACCACGAGCACATCATTCTTGATGAACTCGGTGACGACGTGCCGGTGCAATTCATCATGGCAAACGCGGGCGTTGTTGCAGCCGATGTTGGCCACCACGCCGCGGATGCGCCCGGCCATGATGGCATCGTTCAACGGCCGCAGCGATCCACGATAAGTCCCGCCCAGGGCGTAGTTTATGTACTCGTGCGAGAAGCCGGGGATCAGTTCCGAACTCATGTCGGGAATGTGGACCTCGCTCTTGCGCTCAGTGTAGCGGTCGCACGCCGTGCGGACGATCTCCTTCGCGATCTCCATGGCGCGTTCCTCTTCGAACTGCATGTGGGTCGCGCCGGTGATCTTGGCCTTGGGAGAGGTGGTGATGATCTCGGTGTGGAACTGGTCCGCCAGCTTGACGACGCCCTGCATGATGCACTGGATATCGACGACCATCGCATCGACTACGCCGGTCAGTATGGCCAGCTCCTGCTGCAGGAAGTTGCCCGCCAGCGGGACTCCCTGGCGCATCAGTGTTTCGTTCGCCGTGCAGCAGATACCGCCCATCGTAATGCCGTCAGCGCCCTTGCTCTTGGCATACTCGATCAGTTCAGGATCTTGAGCGGCGGCGACGATCATCTCTGACAGCGTCGGCTCGTGTCCGTGGATGATGATGTTGACCTGGTCCTGCTGCAAGATGCCGAGGTTCGCCTGGGAAGCCACCGGCCCCGGCGTGCCGAAGAGCACGTCCGAGAGGTCGGTCGCCAGCATCGAGCCGCCCCAACCATCGCCGAGCGCAGCGCGCATGGCATGGTCGAGGATGTGTTCGGCATCCTGGTCGTTGCCGACGTGGGTGCGGTGCATCATCTCGACGATCTCGCGGTCGACGTTGCGCGGCTCGATGCCGACCTTCTTCCAGATCTCCTGGCGTTTCTTCGGAGCGCGCTTGAGGTAGATGATTTCGCCGGTCGGTTTGCCGAACTCGTTCAGTGCGGCCAACGCCACCTCACGGGCGAGATCGTTGATCTCCTTGCCGTCGGCCGCAATTCCGAGATAGTGCGCCATCTCCCGCAGCTTGGCTGCGTCGCGAACCTTGTAATCAGGCGCATGGCCTTCGGCGGCAGCCAGCAGGGTGTAGGCCAGGTCGCGGCCGTGATCGGAATGGGAGGCGGCGCCTGCCGCCACCATGCGGGCGAAGTTGCGCGCCGCCACCGTCTCTCGTGTGGCGCCGCAGATGCCGACCTGACCTTCCTTCACCAGCCTGCACGGCCCCTGGCTGCAGACCTTGCAGCAAAGCCCATCGCTGCCGATCGGGCAGGGCGCCATGCTGTCGGCGCGTGAGAACGAAGTCTCGAAGTCGCCGTTGCAGGCCAGCTCAAGGAGGGAAATCGTCGCCGGATCCCGGCTTGCTTCCTCGGGTGCACGGACTTTCTTAGCCATAGGAGTACTCCTCAATCCCTAGAATGCCGAAACTCGTCGGTCTACTTCAAATCTGCTGGGTTGGTCTCGGTCACCCGCACACCGAGCAGTTCCCACTGCGGATCGCGCTTGATATTGGAGGGGTGCACGAGCTGTGGCGGCTCGCCGGCGTTGGGTGGGTAGCCGGCCTCGGTGAGGACCTTCTCGATTTCAGCCGGCTTGACCTGCTTGGGATCGTAGGAAACCATGAGCTGCTTCCAGGCAGCGCTGGCGTAGATCTCCTCAATCCCCTCCAGGCCTTCCAGTGCTGCTCTGACTTTCAGCACATGGTGATCGCCGTACATCGCCGGCATATTCAAAGTGAGCTCTTCCATTAAATCGTCCTCCTTCGATCAATTTTCATGGCGGCCTTGTGGACGAATGTACTTGACCTCGAGGTATGGTTCCAAAGCTTCCTTGATGGAGTCCTTGAGAAAGTGGCCGGAAACATGCATCAGCGTGTCGAGGTAGTGATTGTCCTGCTCCATATCGGCGAGGCATGGGAAGTGGTGGTGCAGCATTCCGGCTTCTTCGATCGCTTCATCAATGGGCAATCCAATCAAGCCCGCCGCAACGTGCGAGGCACACCCGCACCCTGCATCCCGCAGCACTTCGACCGCGCAAATCCGTCCATCTTCGACCTCGATATGGAACTGCGGGCGGCCGTAATGTGAAGCAAACTGCTTCAGGATTCCATCTTCCAGGGGCTGTACAAGCGGTTTGCGATTGTAGCTTTCTTCCGTCAGGGAGCAGAAAGGCTTGGGGAAAGCGACCGCCACGCCCATGTCCTCCAGCCAGCCGGACAATTGCCGGGACAGGCCTTCGGGGAGTGAGGCATTGCGGTCGATTGGAGCCAGTACCGCCCGCGCATTGGTCAGGCGGGCGATCTCAGGGATGAGCTGAGCAAATCCGGGTACATCACCCAACGCCAGGATTAAATCCGCCGCAGGCAGAGTGTCGGGCAGGAATTCCTCCGGGTAATCGACGATCGGGGGGATGACGCGCGGAGCAGCCCAGGTATGGACAATCCATGCGGACGGGGCGTGAGCGGTGATGTTCTGTGCAATCCGCTCTCCCCATCTTCCCTGGGTGACCGCCAAAATGGATAGGGGATTCTCGGCCAGGCCGGTATCCCGCACTACCACACACTCCCACTTCCCGACGTCGGAACTGTTTAGATCATGCTTTGTGGGTATGGAAATCAATAGTGGGGAAAGTCACAGATTCGTACGGTAAGTTGTCCTTTATGTGCACCATTCCTACCCGAATACAACAGATGCGGTTTTATGCTGAAAATGAAGGGCTGTCATCGCTGCGCTTTTACCGATAGGTTGTGGCAGGATGTTGCGTTCCTGTACGGCTGGCGGGTGGGCGGCAGTTCACGTCGGCAGACGATGCGGGACGCAAGCTTCGCGCGGCGTGAGTGAGGCCGGTTTAAACGGTAGGGGCACGGCGCCGCCGTGCCCCTAAGAAGTTGACATTTGGATTGACGATCAGCGCTTGGCGATCGGCAGGAAACTGCGCTCATCCTCCCCGAGATAGACCTGCCGCGGCCGGGCGATGGCCTGCTCGGGATCCTCCAGCATCTCCTGCCATTGGGCCAGCCAGCCAGCTGTCCGCCCGATGGCGAAGAGCACCGGGAAGAGCGAGACCGGCAGCCCCATCGCCTGGTAGATGATGCCCGAATAGAAGTCGACGTTGGGGTACAGCTTGCGGGAGACGAAGTAGTCATCCTCCAGCGCGATGCGCTCGAGCTCGAGCGCGATATCGAGGTGGGGGTTGCGGCCGGTCACTTCGAAGACCTGGTCAGCGACATCCTTGATGATCCTGGCGCGGGGATCATAGTTTTTATACACGCGGTGGCCGAAGCCCATCAGGCGGAATTCGCCGCCCTTTACGCGTTTGACATATTCCGGTACATGCTTGACATCCCCGATCTCATCCAGCATGCGCAGCACGGCTTCGTTCGCCCCGCCATGCAGCGGGCCGAAGAGCGCGGCCGCCGCGCCGGCCAGGGCGCTGTAGGGATCCGCCTTGGCTGATCCGATGTTGCGCATCGTGCTCGCGCTGCAGTTCTGCTCATGGTCCGCGTGCAGGATGAAGAGCACATCCAGCGCGTGCTCGAGCACAGGGTTCGGCGCGTACTTCGCTTCCGACATCTTGAACATCATGCTCAGGAAGTTGCCGGTGTAGCTGAGGTCATTATCAGGGTAGACATAGGGCAGACCGCGAATGTGCCGGTATGAGAACGCTGCAATGGTCGGGATCTTGGCGATAAGCCGTTTGATCTGGTACAGGCGGTTCTGCGGATCATCGACATCCCGCGCCTCCGGATAAAAGGTTGAAAGCGCAGCGACGGAGGAGATCAGCATGCCCATTGGATGGGCATCGTAGCGGAAAGCCTGCATCAAGCCTTTGACGTTCTCGTGCAGGAAGGTGTGGTGGGTGATATCAAACACCCAGGCATCCAGCTGATCCTGCGTCGGGAGTTCGCCGAAGAGGATCAAATAGGCCGTCTCGAGAAAAGTCGCCTTCTCGGCCAGTTGCTCGATTGGATAGCCGCGATAGCGCAGGATGCCTTTCTCACCATCGATGAACGTGATCGTGCTTTTCGTGGAGGCTGTGTTCTTGTAGGCCGGGTCGTAGCTCAGCATGCCGAAATCACCGGGATCGACCTTGATCTGGCGCAAATCCATTGCCCGGATGGTGTCGTTCTCGATCGGCAGCTCGTATTCCTGGCCGGTTCGGTTGTCCTTGATCGTCAGGGTATCTTTAGCCATAACTCACTCCTTCAATAACTTGGATGCACCTGCCTGGCCCGAGGTTACCTCGCATGGGATTCTCGGGCCGCCGGGGGTTGGATTCCCTGTATGGATTGTAATAGTTTTCAGCGCGCGCGTCAGGAGCTTGAGATGTTGCCGGCCTATCTGGCGGCGGCTCGTGATAGGATCATGCAGAGTTGAATTCATGCCTCGCCCTTGCAGTGCAGCTGCGCGAGGACGATCAAAATGGAAGGAAGGCAAATGAACGCGATTGAAGTGCGCGGTCTGACCCGCCGCTTTGGAGATCTCACCGCCGTGGATGGCATCGATTTCGAGGTACGGCAGGATGAGATCTTCGGCTTTCTGGGTCCGAATGGCGCTGGCAAGACCACCACGATCAGCATGCTCTGCACGCTGCTCAAGCCGAGTGCGGGGCAGGCGGTGATCGCCGGACACAACATCAACACGCAGCCTTCCGCGGTGCGCCGGTCGATTGGCTTGATCTTCCAGGACCCGAGCCTGGATGAGCAGCTCACCGGGCGTGAGAACTTGCGCTTCCACGCCATGCTCTATGACCTGACGCGGGCCGAGTTCGAGCAGCGGGCCAGGGAAGTACTGGAGATGGTCGAGCTGACCGAAAAAGCGGATGACATTGTGCGCACCTACTCGGGTGGGATGCGCCGGCGGCTGGAGATCGCCCGTGGCCTGCTGCACCATCCACGCGTGCTCTTCCTGGATGAACCCACGCTGGGTCTCGATCCGCAAACGCGCCGTCATATATGGGATTACCTGCGGCAGCTGCGGGAAGAACAGGGCGTCACGATGTTCATGACCACGCATTACATGGACGAGGCTGAAAACTGCGACCGGATCGCGATCATCGACCACGGCAAGATCGTCAGCCTGGATACACCGGATGAGCTCAAGGCGCTCGTTGGCGGGGATGTGCTCACCGTCCGCACATCAGACAACGCGCTGGCGCTCGAACGCCTGCAGAGCGACCTCGATGTCAACGCCCGCCACGGACCGGACGGCCAGTTGATCATCGAGATCGCCGACGGCGATCAATTCATCCCGCGCATGGTTTCCGGCCTCGCCGGCGAGAGCCAGAAGCTGAGGGTGCAGAGCGTCAGTCTGCGACGGCCAACACTCGAAGACGTCTTTATCAAACTGACAGGAAGAGCGATCCGAGAAGAGGAAGCCGATTCAAAGGACCATATGCGCATCAGGCGCAGGATCGCGGGGAGGCGGCGATGAGGGATCGAGTGGTGCATGACCTGAAAGCGATTTACACGATCTGGCTGCGGGATGTGCTGCGATTTTCGCGTGACCGGTCGCGCATCCTGGCCTCCCTGGGGCAGCCGCTGCTGTTCCTGTTCGTGTTCGGTGGCGGATTGTCCCCGGCCATGGCTCCGCTTGGCGGTGGGCATATCGATTTCATCCAATTCATGTTTCCGGGCATTCTCGCGATGGCGGTGCTTTTCACTTCGATCTTCTCGGCGGTTTCGATCGTCTGGGACCGCGAGTTCGGTTTTCTGAAGGAAGTGATGGTCGCGCCGGTTTCGCGGGTCGCGGTTGCGCTGGGCAAGGTGGCCGGCGGCAGCACTGTGGCGCTCTTTCAGGGTGTGCTGGTGATGGTCTTCGCGCCCCTGTTGGGCATTAAGCTCGCATTGGATCAGCTCGTGATGCTGATTGGTTTGATGCTGCTCCTGGCGGTCGTGATGACCTCGCTCGGGATCTTGATCGCAGCCCGGCAGAAGACGATGGAAGGATTTCACACGATCATGAACTTCGTTATGCTGCCGATGTTCTTTCTCTCGGGCGCTTTCTTTCCGCTGACCGGGGTGCCGCTCTGGATGGATCTGCTCTCGAAGGTCAACCCCGTGACCTATGGCGTGGATCCGCTGAGGCAGGTTGCACTTCAAGGCAGTTTGCCGGAGCAGTTCATGGCCCTCATTCGTTTGAATCCGCTGGCGACGGATATCGTCGTCATGCTGGGATTCGGCCTGGTTTTTCTCACGCCGGCTGTGGTCCTGTTCAGCCGCAGGGATTGAGCGCTAGGAACAGCGTGTGGATTGCCGCCAGGATCAAGAGAGCGTATGCTTGAGCGTAATCCGGGGAGGTGTGACTATGGCGCGATCACGACGTGGGCTCGAGATCCTGACGCTACTCGTGCTGCTGGCCTCTGCGCTGGCGGCCTGCGCTCCGGCTTCCGAGGCGCCGGGTGAGGCGATGCTCGCCGATGCGCCTACTGGTGTGCCGGGTGAGGCGCCGGCGGAGTACCAGGATCTGACCAACCCTCTCAGCGGAGATCCGCAGGCGATTGCCGCTGGGAGCGAAGCCTATGCCGCGCTTTGCAGTCAGTGCCATGGGGCGACAGGAGCGGGGGATGGGCAGGCCGGTGAGAGCCTGGTGCCCGGCCCCACCGATTTTACCCGCCAGCAGCAGATGGCGGCATTGTCTGATGGCTATCTATTCTGGCGTATTTCCGAAGGCGGTGCGTTCGATCCCTTCAATTCACTGATGCCGGCCTGGGGCACACTGCTCAACGAACGCGAGATCTGGGAACTGGTAAGCTACATCCGGTCATTGTCTTCCTGACGCGGCAGTGTCCGCTGGACGCATGGTAGGTGGGGTGGACGATCAGTCCGCCCCACGCTGGTTTAATGGGGTGCCATTGACGCCGTGCATTCGCCCATGGTATTCTTGCAAAAGATTGCAGATGCAAAGGATGGTCCGATGTCATGCGGCGAACGGCTGGCTGAGGCGATGCGGTCACGCGGTTTTCGCGTCACCGCGCAGCGCACAATCATTCTTGAGACGATAGCCCACCTGGGTGGGCATCTGTCCGCCCAGCAAGTGTTCCAGGAAGCGCAGAAGCGACTGCCCGGTCTGAACCTTACGACGGTCTATCGCACGGTGGAATCGCTGCAGCAGGCCGGATTGATCGATACCTTTTCCACCAGCCTCGAGCCCCTGCAATTCGCACTGCGTGACAGCACCCATCCGCATATCCACCTGGTCTGCCGTTCGTGCGGCTCGATCGAAGAGCTGGCCGCCGAGCGTTTAGCACCGCTCCGTGAGCTGATTCGGCGGGAAGCCGGCTTCGAGATCGATGCCAACCATCTGACGCTGGAAGGTTTGTGCGGCAGATGCTTCGAAGGGCAGGCAGACGACACCTAGCAGAGAGGATCCCGACATGCATTACTCACCTGTTTCTATGCACGTCCCGGATGGTTTCCTTTCAACATCCGTTGCAATCGTTGGTTGGATCCTGGCCGTTATCTTGATCGGAGTGGCAATCCGCCAGACCAGGAATCAGTTGGGCGAGCGCCAGGTGCCAATGATGGGCATCCTGGCAGCCTTCATCTTCGCAGCCCAGGCGATCAACTTCCCGATTGCGGCCGGCACCTCGGGGCACCTGCTGGGTGGGGCTTTAGCGGCGATTGTGCTTGGGCCATGGGCCGCCACCTTGATCATGACCTCCGTGATCAGCGTTCAGGCTTTGCTTTTCCAGGATGGCGGCCTGCTGGCCTTGGGTTGGAATATCATCAACATGGGCGTGCTGACAGCGTTCGCTGGCTACGCTTGCTACCGCTTGTTGCTCCGTTGGATTGGGGATACATCCACATCTCGTGTGGCCTCCTCGTTTGCTGCTGCCTGGTTGTCGGTGGAAGTTGGCGCGATCGCCACTGCGATTGAGCTCGCGGTGTCTGGCACCTCCCCGCTTCGGTTTGCCCTGCCGGCGATGGCCGGTGTGCACGCGCTGATTGGCATCGGGGAGGGTTTGATCACGGGCGGGGCGATCGGCTTGCTGCAGGCCAGCCGTCCGGAGGTGCTGCGCACCGGAGAGCAAGCACCTGGACGAAAAGGAGCTGTCTTCGTCCTGGCAGGTCTATTGGTTGCGCTGCTGATCGCAGCATTCTCGCCGTTAGCTTCCCCCCATCCGGACGGACTGGAATACATCGCTGAGCAGAATGGCTTCATCGCACGCGCAACCGAGCCCTTCTACTCGTTGCTGCCGGATTACACGGTCCCAATCATCCAAAACGCCGCACTTACGACGATCTTTGCAGTTGTATTGGGGACACTGATCGTCTTCGGCCTGGCCTGGGTTGTTGGGCGGGGTGTGCTGCGGCTCGAGCGGAGACGGTAGTTCATTGCACTTTGATCTGACGGATATTTATCAGCCACGCGCGGGCTGGATCCATCTTCTGGACCCGCGCGTCAAGCTTTTATCGGCGGTTGCCATCATCCTGACGGTCGTCACGCTGCCGCCGGGTGCCTGGCCCGCCCTCGGTCTCGTCCTTGCCCTGCTGGTTCTCCTTTCGGTGACCGCGGGGTTGGGACCCTTCTTTGCCATCAAGGGCGCTTTCATCGCCTTTCCTTTTATCCTGGCGGCGCTTCCGATCCCGTTCATCACGCCTGGCCCTTCTCTGTGGGTCGTTCCAGGCTTGGGATGGACGGTGACCGCCACAGGCTTGGTCCGCTTCATCACAATTCTGCTGCGCACCTGGCTGGCCGTGCAGGCTGGCGTGCTGCTCAGCGCGACGACGCCGGTTCCGCAGATGCTGTGGGGTCTGCAAGCCTTGGGCATTCCGAAACTGCTGGTTGCCGTAATCGGATTCATGGTCCGCTACATTTTCGTGCTCGGTGACGAGGTGCTGCGAATGCTGCGGGCGCGTTCCGCACGCAGTCCGCGCATCCCTGGTCATCGTCATCCGGGGATTCTATGGCAGGGGCGGATGGCTGGGATGATGGTCGGGAGTTTCTTCCTGCGCTCGATGGAACGCAGCGAGCGGGTTTATGAAGCCATGGCGTCGCGCGGCTATCGGGGGCAGATACAATTGCTGGAGCGTCCGGCGATGACAACCTCCGATTGGATCGCGCTGGCGGCGCTGTGCACGGTGCTGGCTGGTGTGCTGGCCATCGGAATCTGGGGGTAACGGATGCATCACACGATCGATGTGCAGGGTCTATCCTTTCATTACCCCGACGGGACACCGGCGCTGTCCGACGTGAGCTTGTTCATCGAGCCCGGCGAAAAGGTGGCTTTGGTCGGTCCCAACGGATCGGGTAAGTCAACCCTCCTGCTCCACCTGAACGGCATCCTGCGTGGGGAGGGCGAGGTGCGCGTTTGCAGCATGCCGGTCGAAGACAGCAACCTCGGACAGATCCGTGCTGCCGTGGGTCTTGTGTTTCAGGATCCCGACGACCAACTCTTCTCGCAGTCAGTATTCGACGACGTCGCTTTTGGCCCGCTCTATATGGGCCTAGACTCCGACCTGGTTCTCAACCGGGTGAGCGGATCACTCGCGGCTGTTGGGCTGGAGGGATACGAGGCCAGGGTCCCCCATCACCTGAGCAGCGGTGAGAAGAAGCGCGTTGCGATCGCAAGCGTGCTGGCTATGGAGCCGGAGATCCTGGTTCTCGACGAGCCAACGGCCGGGCAAGATCCACGCGCCCGGCGCGAATTGATCGAGCTGCTGCGGCGGCTCTCCCAGACGATGCTCATCGCGACGCATGACATGCGGATGGTGGCGGACTTGCTCGCGCGCACGGTTGTCATCGATAACGGTGCGATCGTCGCCGACGGACCGACAAACGTGATTATGCGTCAGGCGAAGATGCTCATTCAGCACGGTCTCGAGGCGGCGTATATTCGTGACTGACAGACTTCGAGGTCAGGAGAGGCGTTTGATCCGGCGCCCGCCCAGCTCGCAGGGTGGTGATTGATGGCGCGAGTGCAGCGGTGGATCGAATCGCCCCACCGAATGGGATTGCTGATCGCATGCGTCTTGGTTTTCGGATCTGCCTGGGTAGCAGTCAGCGCTGTACCGGCAGGGGCGACGACCGGGGGCTTGATCCCCAGTCCACGGCGGGGGTTCCTCGCGCCGGACTTCGATCTTGAAGCGATGGGCTCGCAAAGAATCCACCTGCAGGATCTGCGCGGGCAGGTGGTTGTGATCAACCTGTGGGCGTCCTGGTGCCCTCCATGCCGGGCAGAGATGCCAGCGCTTCAGCGAGTCTACGAAGATTACCAGGAGCGAGGATTGGTCGTGCTCGGCGTCAACATGACGGCCCAGGACGGCGTGGCGGAGGCGGAGGCGTTTGCCGGACGATTAGGCCTCACATTCCCGATCCTGTACGACCGGACCGGCTTGGTTGGCAAGCTCTACCAGTCCCGGGCTTTGCCCACGACCTTCTTCCTCGATCGGGAGGGCGTGATCCAGCGGGTGGTGGTGGGCGGGCCGCTGACCGAGGTCACGCTTCGTTCGCATCTCGAGCCGCTGCTCGAAGAGGGTGGGTGATGCTGCCAGTCCTTCAAATCGGCCCGCTGGCGATTCAGCTGCCTGGCGTGCTTCTGCTCGCCGGTGTGTGGTTTGCGCTTCTGGCAGCAGAACGTGGGGCGCTGCGCCGCGCGATTCCCGCCGAGCGCATGACGAATATGATCCTGATCAGCCTGGTTGCGGGCATCCTCGGTGCGCGGCTGGGGTATGCGCTCCGTTTTATCGAGCTCTATCTCGAGCAGCCTCTGGCGTTGTTCGCGCTCAACCTGAACACACTCTCCAATTTCGAAGGGTTTATCGCTGCGATCCTGGCAGGTGTCATCTGCATCCAGCGCTGGAGGCTGCCCGTGCTGGACGTCCTCGACGCGCTCGCTCCCGGGCTTGCGCTTTTCATGATCGCCATCGGCCTGGCTCATCTGGCGAGCGGTGATGCTTTTGGCGCGGTCAGTTCGGTGCCGTGGTCGATCGAATTGTGGGGAGCGGAGCGGCAACCCTCCCAAGTGTATGAAATCATCGCTGCCGTACTCATCTACGGGTTCATTCTGAGGCTGCAACAGCATACGTTCTCCCCCGGCTTTCTTTTTTTCGCCCTCCTGACTTGCCATTCACTCGCCCGCCTGTTCCTGGAGGCATTTCGCGGCGATAGCCTGATCGTCGCCGGATCGCTGCGCATGGGCCAGGTCCTGAGCCTGGCGGTGCTGGCCAGTTCGCTGCTGGCGCTGCACCTCCTCAGCCGGCGGACTCCCATGAGCCAAGCCCGATTGGAGCGGGATCGTTTGTAGGGGGACTGTAAGGGGAAAGCGCCCCAAGATCGAGCATACTTAGAACAGGACGATGCCAGGAATTGCCGGCATTCAAGCCGGCACTGGTGGATTTTGTTGGGTAGGTTTGGGCTCGCGGGTACAATAGGTCCGTCGAGTCCGGGCTCAACCCCATCAGGGAATGAGAGAAATGTGATCACGCCGGAACTGATTGGAGAGCTGCTTCCGACCCTTTCCAGGGTCGAGGCACTCAGCCTCCTTTCAGCACTCCCGCTCCTTGGCTGGTTGACCGATCGATTTCGTCGCGATCGTGAAGGGACATTCGCAGTGGCGAACTATTCGAATGGCGGCGAGCAGGACATCATTGCCCGCCTGCAGCGCGAGGTTGAACGGCTGCGCTCGCTGCTGGTCGAGACGGCGAATCTCAACGCAACACTGAATTACGAGCGGGTGCTTGAGATGACGCTCGACCTTGCCAACAGTGCACTCGAGAGCACGCATGACTCGAGGCTTGTCAGTGCGTTGTTGATGTTCGCCAACAATCACATGTATGTAGCTTCGGCGCGTGGCCTGCCCCAGGCCGATCTGCGCGTGAATCTCCCGGGCCAATACGGTGTTCTGGGTGAGTCGCTCACCACCCTGAAACCTGGCATGTGCAGCAATCCGAGCAGCGATCCCGAGCTCAAGCGCTTCGTGGCGTTCCATAATGCGCCGGTTGCCATCTGCATCCCGCTTGTCGTCGGCCTCGAAATCTACGGCGTGCTGGTCTTCGGTCACTCCGATGCACGCTTCTTCTCGCCCGACCGGGTGGAGGTACTGGAGGCGATCGCTCATCAAGCGATGATAGCCTTGCAAAACGCGCGCCTGTACCGGGACCTGGAGCAGGAGAAGGAACGCATCGGCGAGATCCAGGAGGAAGCCCGGCGCAAACTGGCGCGCGATCTGCATGATGGCCCAACACAATCGATCGGGGCGATCGCCATGCGGGTCAATTTCGCCCGCCGCCTGGTTCAGCGCGATCCGAACAAAGCCGGTGAGGAGCTGTTCAAGATCGAGGAACTGGCCCGCCGCACGACCAAGGAAATCCGCCAGATGCTCTTTACCTTGCGCCCGCTCGTGCTCGAGTCGGAGGGATTGGTTGAAGCCCTGCGGCAGCTGGCTGAAAAGATGCACGAGAACCACGATCAGAACGTTATCGTGGAGGCTAAAAACGACGTTATCAAGGACATGGAGCTCGGCAAGCAGGGCGTGATCTTCTTCATCGTTGAAGAGGCTGTCAGCAATTCACGCAAGCACGCCCGCGCGAAGCACATCTGGATCCGGTTGAAGCGGCGCGGCGACGTGCTCCAGCTTGAAATCGAGGACGATGGGGTGGGCTTCGATGTCGAGAGCGTGCAGTCGAATTACGAACAGCGCGGCAGCCTGGGAATGATCAATCTCTACGAACGCACCGAACTCGTGAACGGGATCCTGAAGCTTGATTCGAAGCCCGGACGCGGCACGCGTGTCTCGGTCATGATCCCGATGACGAACGAAGCAGCGGAAAAACTCCACCGGCCAGGCTACGTAGCCTGAAATCCGCCTTTTTCATACCCATAGACTGAAACAAAGTTGCAGCCTGCCAGACCGGTGGGGCCTGAACGATTCACCTTCAGGTCTGGTATAGTGTATGCCCATAAAGAATGCGCCTGCCAAGAGGTGGAAATGATCGCGGATATTGCCCGCCAGCTGCGGGAAAACGTGCAGAAGGTGATTGTCGGCAAGGACGAACCGATCAATCTCGCCCTGGTTGCTGTGCTGTGCGGCGGCCATCTTCTCATCGAAGATATCCCAGGCATTGGCAAAACCACGCTCGCCCGGGCGCTGGCGACATCGCTTGGGTGCAGTTTTCGACGCATTCAATTCACGCCGGATCTGCTTCCTTCCGATGTCACCGGTTTGAACTGGTTCAACCAGAAGGCGCAGGAGTTTGAATTCCGGCCCGGTCCGGTGATGAGCCAGGTCGTACTGGCAGATGAGATTAACCGGGCAACGCCACGCACCCAGTCCGCACTCTTGGAGGCGATGCAGGAACACCAGGTGACTGTGGACGGAGTCACGCATCCCCAACCGAAACCTTTTGTGGTGCTGGCTACCCAGAACCCAATTGAACTCGAAGGAACCTTTCCGCTGCCTGAAGCGCAGATCGACCGCTTCATGCTTTGCCTGGCGATCGGCTATCCCAGCGAGACCGAGGAAGGCCAGATCCTGGAGCGCTTCCACGGTTCGGATCCGCTGGAATCGTTACAAGCTGTTACACAGCCGGACCAGATCCTTCAGATGCAGGAGGAGCGCAAGAGCGTCCGGGTCGAAACCAGCATTCGTGATTACATCGTAAAAGTGGCCCGTGCAACGAGGGAGCATGGAGAGATCGAGCTGGGTGCCAGCCCGCGCGCGACGCTGGCGCTGTATCAGGCCAGCCAGGCATGGGCGGCGATTCAAGGCCGGGAGTATGTCCTGCCAGATGACGTTAAGCTGCTGGCGCCGCATATTCTCACCCATCGCCTGATGATCTCGCCGCAGGCTCAACTACGCGGGCGCATGCCGGAAGAACTCGTTCAGGACATCGTCAACTCCGTCCCGGTTCCCGTCGAAGATTGAAATGGCTCCTGACCGTTGGCTGCCGCTGCTGGGGTTGATCTTCATCCTGGGGGCGGTCTTTCGCATCCAATTCCTGACGACGCTCTCAGCCACGCTGGCCGTGCTCATCGCGATGACCTCCTGGTGGCGGGCGCATGCCCTCGATCAAGTCCACTACCGGCGCAAGCCCTTCTATCGCCGTGCATTTCCGGGCGAGCGGGTGCCGCTGACGATCGAGGTCGAGAACGATAAGCCGCTTCCGCTCTCCTGGCTGCGAATCGAGGATCCCTGGCCGTTGGCCGTAGGTCCGCTGGATGAAAACATCCTGGCCCCTTCGCATCTGCCGGATCAAGGGCTGCTGACGAACGTATTCAACCTGCGCTGGTTCGAAACTAAAAGCCGCTCCTACTCCCTGCTGTTCCGCCAGCGTGGGGTGTATCGGGTGGGGCCGGTCTGCATGCAGTCGGGCGACATCTTCGGCATGTATGAGCAAAGCCGGGAAGGTGAGCGTGGCGAGTACCTGACGGTATTTCCAGAGATCCTCCCGATCGAACGGCTCGACCTGCCGGCCCACGACCCTTTCGGCGATCACCGTTCACGGCGCAGGATCTTCGAAGACCCCAATCAACCCATCGGTGTGCGGGATTACCGCCCAGAGGATGGCTTCCGCCGGGTGCACTGGCCGGCCACGGCTCACACCGGCGAGCTGCAGGTGAAGGTCTATCAGCCCACCTCGGCTCAGGTGGCTGTCGTGTGCATGAATGCAAGCACCTTCGAGAGGAATTGGGAGGGGTTTTATCCCGAGCTGTTTGAAAGGCTGATTAGCGTATCTGCGACGCTGGTCGACCACTTCATCGATCAAGGGTATCAGGTAGGCTTGATCTCGAATGGCAGTTTGGCCCATTCCGACCGCCCCTTCAACATCGCTCCCGGCCGGTCGCCGCGCCAGCTGGGGCGTTTGCTGCAGGGACTGGCCGGCGTGACTCCAATGATCATGGTGCCCTTTGAAGCCTGTTTGATCCGTGAAATGCCAAGGGTGCCTTATGGAGCGAGCCTTTTGATCGTCACGGCGCACATCACGCCGGAGCTTGAAGACACCCTGCTCAGACTCAAGCGGCATGGGCGCGGCATGCGCGTGGTTTCCCTGTCGAAGGAAATTCCCCGGGCCATCCCTGGCATTCCCGTTTCACATGTTCCCTTCCATGAGGCACCGGGGGCACAGCGTGACGGGCGTAACGCGGCGGCTGCTGGAGGCGCATAATGTCCGGTCTCGAGCCCGAAGGGCTGGGAGCAGGGGGGGCTTCAAAGCCAGAATTTAACGCCTGGCAGCCCCTGACTCTGGTACCGTGGATGTTGATGAATACCATCCTGATCGCCACGGCCTGGACCCTGGTTTTTCGTTCAACGCCAGCCGCAGCGGTCTGGATTGTGTTCGCGCTGGTCGCGGCGAGTTCCCTGGTGCTCGCCGGCGCCACCAAATGGCTCCGCCTTAGATCACAACCACAGCAAATCCTGCTGATCGTGCTCCTGCTGATCCAAATGTCCCTGGGCGTACGCTGGCTCGTATTCTGGGAGCGGAGTATCCCGCTTTTCCGGGCGCTGAGGATCACGATCACTTCCCTGCTGCAGGGGGGGCAGCGAATCATGTTGCTCCTGGCGCTAGCAGGCATACTCATCCTGTGGAGGAGAGCCATCATCGCGTGGGATGAGTGGATCGGCCCTCTGCGCGTGGAACGGACGGTCCGCAATGGTGTGCTGGTATTCTTCATAATGGGCTTATCGGCAATCTCGTTGGATGTGCGGGTGCCGCTGACGGAGTTCTTCTCCTTTTTATTTGCAGGCTTACTGGCAATGGGAGCAGCCCGAATGTCTGCGCAGGCTCATCAGCGCGGGGGTCGAGGCGTCCCTGTAACCAAGGCCTGGATCTTGAGCATGGCTGGCGCAGCCGTCACAGTGCTTGCTTTCGCATCAGGTTTCGCGAACGTCGTCGGGGGTCTGGTCGCGGTGGGTCTAGCATCGATCCTGGGCGTGGTATTCGGAGCTTTGTTGAGCCTGCTGGCAGTCTTGCTGGAGCCCGTGATCTACCTGCTGATCGAATTCTGGAACCTGCTTGTCGCGCGGTTGGAGCTGGCTTCGGTCGAACTCACGCCGTTCTCACCCGACGCTGGAACGGAGATCAGCGAACAGCTCAAGATGCTCGCAAAGCAGGCGCAGCCAATCTCCTGGGCAGGTGATCTCAAGCGGATGCTGTTGCTGATCGCAGTACTGCTCGTCCTGGGAATCATCCTGGTGGTGATCTTCATCACGATACGCCGCCGGCGCGGACTGCGATCCATGGAAGCTGTGCTGGAGCGCGATGGCTCGCCGTCGGCTGGAATGCGTGCGGGCTTGCGCCGTTTGTTTCCGTCGAAGGGGAAGTTGCAAAAGGCCTGGCAGGGTCTTAATCCCGCCCGCCGCTGGATCGCAGCGACCCGTATCCGCTGGATCTACACCCAATTGTTACGGGCGTTGGCCAGGGCGGATATGAAGCGCCTGCCGGCTGAGACTCCGCTTGAATACCTGTTGCGCGTCAAGCCTGAACTGCCTGGAGCAGCCGATGATTTGGAGATTATCACGCGCGCGTATCTGCGCGTGCGCTATGGTGAGTATGCCGAGCTCGAAGCCGACGTTGAGCTTGTTGAACGATCCTGGTTCCACATTCGGCGACTGCTGACGGCACGCGATCACCGGGGCTTGTTCAATTCCATTTCTTGACCGCTTCAAGATCTTGCCGATACGATTTTTTGTAAGGGGTCGAATGGCTGAGAACGTTCATGCGATACCGAACGGCAGGCCGCATCTGGGGATGATCCAGATCCGCCCCTGGCGTGAAATCAGCGTACTGGCTTTGATCAGCCTTGAGCTGAGTTGGATCTTCGCGTGGTATGTTTTTGTCGCCGGGCCGCAGGACGGGTCCAAAGGCTCCTGGGGTTATCTCTTCCTTGGCTTGATGATGACCGGGGCGTATCTCTTGGCCAGAACAATCTTCCTGTTGAAAATTAACCTGCGGATCCGGCGGCTTCTGCTTTTTCTCGGCTACCTGGCTTCCACGGCCCTCCTGCTCCAGGCTTTACGCCCGCCTGAGGCTATGATGGATTTGCGGTCTTTGTTCCTTCGCCTGGAAGCGAGCCTGCGCGATACGAGGACTATGCTCCCGGTCGAGCTGCTGCAGGTGCTGCTGGCGACATATCTCTGGTACCGGGCCGTGTCCTTTGCCCGGAGCCGACTTGATCCGCAGGTAGCCTTGCGTAATTTTGGCCTGGGTGCATCGATGTTGATTCTGCTCGGATTCACGATCGCTCTTCGCGGAGTATCCAGCCCGCCAGTACACTTTGCGGTCTTCGCCGTTTCAGGTTTGATCGCCCTTGGAGCTGCCAGGATGTCCTCGCTCCACCGTATGCGCGGTGGGCGCAAAATCCAGTTCAGCGCAAACTGGATCCTTGCCATCCTGTTCTCGTCCCTATTGGTCACCATCCTTACCATGGCCCTTGGGGGTCTGGCTGCCGGCGGGCCAGCGCGTTGGGTCTCCGTGGTTATTCAGTGGCTGATAAACCTGGTGCTGCTGGTGGCGGTCATCCTCGTAACACCGATATTCCTGCTGGCCTTGCTCATTGGATCGTGGCTTGAAAGCTCATCGCTTTTCGAGGATGTCGGCCGCGAGCTCTCGCACTTCATCAACTTGATGACCGGCCTGTTGCGAGACCTTGACGCGAGCCTGAGGGGGAAGCTCGATCTGCAGCTTGATCTGTGGGTTTTGAAACCGTGGTTGGTCGGCGCCATACTTTTCGTGTTGGCTGGCATCGCCTTCTGGTGGTTCGGGCGGCAATGGCGTCTGCCCTGGAAGAGCCCGGAAGAGGGGATTGATGAAAGCGGGGTTTCGGAACGAGGCAAGGTCGCAGGACGCATTCCGCATGCTCTGCAGGACGGCCTGGGGCAGCTCGCGGACCAGGTGCACCGGCTGCGCCCGGGCAAGGGGTTGCTCGCTGCGCTGCGCATCAGGCGGCTCTATGCGCGCTTGATGCGTCTATGCCGCGAGCTTGACTCACCACGCTCATCCTCCGAGACACCACTTGAGTTCCTGCCCACGTTGCGGCAGCTCTTTCCTCAGGCAGAAGAGGAGACGCGCTTGATGACCGAAGCCTACAACCGGGTTCGGTACGGTGAGCGCCCGGAGACTCGCGCGGAGGTCGAACAGGTCGAGAGAGCCTGGACAACGATCAGGCAGCAAGCAGGCCGGCTCCGGCAAGCACAGAAGCAGTACCAGGCGCGGGCAAAGAAGGATTTCTGAGCGGGCGGCCCGCAGGAATACAATCGGCCCCCGTGAATCACGGGGGCCGGGTGCTGTCTCCAGGGTTAAGAGGTTTCAGTCCTGCACTTCTTGCTCATCCGGGCTGTCAGCCTCTGCCGCAGCTTCCGGTGATTCATCTCCACCGGGCTGATCCTCACCAACCTCGATTTGTGCCGTTGGCTCTTCCGCTGCGGAAGAAGCGTCACTTTCCTCATCTACTTGCGCCTCGGACTCAGATACCTGTTCGGCCAGGTCCACCTCGCTGGTTGCTTCGGGTTCAGCAGCCAGGGCTTCGGCGGGCTCTTGCGTCTCGTCAACGGCTTCGGGCTCAGAAATTGGGGCTTTTGCCGCAGCTTCCGCCTCGTCTGTAGCTTCGCTCGCTCGACGCTTCTCCATCCATTCCATTTGTTCGTCGTAACTGACCTGTTTAAGGCTCAAGGCCATTCGGTGTCGGTCCGGCTCGATCGACAGGATGCGTACCAGCACCTTGTCGCCGGATTTGACCACATCTTCAGGCGTTCCCGGGCCGATGATGTCCATCTCGGACGAGTGAATCAGCCCTTCGATTCCGTCCGGAAGCGTGACGAACGCGCCGAAGTGGACAACGTTGCTGACGACACCTTCCACCAGATCCCCTTCGGAATAATGCTGTGTGATATCGTCCCATGGGCTGGGCATGAGGGCCTTGCGGCTCAGGCTGACCCGTTCGCGGTCGACATCGACGTCCTTGACCATTACTTCGATCTCATCTCCGACGTTCAGGACCTGATCGGGATCGTCGACGTCATCCCAGCTTAACTCGGACCGGTGGACCAACCCATCGATCCCACCAAGCGAGACGAAAGCCCCAAAATCCGTCAGGTTCACGACCCGTCCTTTGATCACCTGGCCTTCTTCGAGTTCTTCCAGGCGCTTCTTGCGGCGCGCTTTCTCAGCCGCCCTTCCGGAGAGGATCAAACGGTTGCGTTTTCGGTCGACCTCCAGCACCTTCAGCAGCATCTTCTCGCCAACGCTCTCACGCTTGACGCGCTTCAACGTTTCTGTGTCGCCGCGCGAGCGGACATCGGGAAGGTGCGAATTCGGCACGAACCCTTCCAGGTAACCGAAGCGGACCAGCACGCCACCTCGATTGCGGCCGACGACTTCGAATTCCTCTTCCTCGCCGCTCTCGAGCATCTGCTCAGCGCGCTCCCAGTCTTCCTTGGCCAATCCCTTCGTCAGTGAGACAAGCAGATCGCCGCTGGTGCTCGGCGAGCGCAGCACGCGCACGGGCATGACCTCTCCTTTTTCAAGGCTCTCGAGGTCTTCTTCAGCCAGGCGGCTGAGATCTTTGCGCGGCACAATCGCATCGCGCTTCGCTCCGACGTCGATCAGAATTGAATCTTCATCAACATGAATGATTTCACCCTGCAGGAATTCACCGCGTTTCGGCGGTTGATAATCGTAATCGTCCAGCAGTTGCTCCATGTCGACCGACTCGGGGTTTTCGGGGTGTTCCTTTACTTCGGGCCATTTTGGGTCCATGCGGGTATTCTTGTTTCCTCCTTCTTCTTGGATTTCGCCCGGTGGGCGTTTTTGTTCTGTCATGCGCTTTTGTTCAGGACTCCTCCTGTAGGGACGTCATGACGATTTCGTTGAGTCGTTTATGTGCTTCTTCCTGCGGGATATCCATGCTTATGGACCATTCCTTTACGAAGCGGTCCGTGAGCTTCTGTAACGCCCGCATCTCGGTATCGTTGAGTGATTTCTGGCGTTTGCGATTCCATAAATCACGGATAAGGGCTGCGGTTGTTTTCAATTTCCCATCGAGCGTGTGATCACGGATGCGTTTCCTGCGCGCCTTATGCATCTTGGCCATTTTTTCGCCCGGCTCAGATAGCAGCTTGACAACGCGTTTGAACTTCCTCGGCGTCGCTACCGGGCGGACGCGATCGGTAACGTCCGAATCGACCGGAATCCAGAACACGCTGTCCTCTGTCCTGACCCGGTAGCAGGGGATTTTCTTCCCGCGAACGAGCTTCTTCTCGACGCGAGTGATCTTTCCGATGCCATGGGAGATATGCACGATCCAATCTCCCTTGTTGAATTGAGGTTCCGAACCGTTGGAACCGTCATTCGATTTCTTTTGTTTGCGGGCCATGTGTTCGTTACTCCTGCAAGGATTCCATCACGCGGCGGTAGAGATATCTGACGTCGAACGGCTTATAAATCACAGCCTCTGGATTGATCTCCTGAAGCTGCTGTTTGTCCGGTCGATCAAGCGTTGTGATCAAGATCGGGCGTGATTTCTCATCCGCCGGAAGGTTGTCGTCTTCGTCCAGGAACGCCGCGATCAGCTGGTCCGTTGCCACCGATGGATTGAGGTCGAGAATCATCAGCTCCGGGTCTTCACGTTCGAGCAGACGTATTGCGAACCCGCTGTCGCTGGCTTGCAGCACCCGCAAACCTTTCTGCTCCAGTGTTGCTGCGATCACCCGGCGAAGCTGGTGATCAGGCTCGATGAGCAAGACCGTTTCGGGAGTATGTACACGTTCTCCATCCTGCTGAAACATCGTTAAGACCTCTCGATGCCCATTGCTGGTGGGTTTCAATTTAATCCCTCTTCATGAAGAGGAGTGAAGCCGAGGTCCGATCCAATTGCGGCTTCACTCCTGCAATCTCAAATTCGAACGCTTGTGCGTTGAACCCGTGTGAAGTCAGCTGGCTAATTCCTTTGCGCGGTCATCAAGTAACTCCGAGCCCTGTTCGAGCCACTCGGCGACTGTGTGGCGTCCACGGCCGACCTGTTCCTCCAACGAACGGCGGCCTTCCAGTACTGCCTCATTTGCCCTGTCTCTCAGCGCACGTGCCTGGGCGAGAATCTCAGCCTGAGTCTCCTCACCTGAGCGCGGGGCGAGCAGCAGCGCTGCAATGTAGCCCGCAGCTCCACCGATTAATGACCCGAGCAGGAAGGAACCTGCCGCACTTGAACTTCTGTTTCCATTTTCCATAATCTGTCGCTCCTTTCAAACCAGCACAGTTTTGTATTGGCCGTGATGCTCGCAGCAATCTGCGGCCTCACAGCGTAAGGTTATCAACAGGTTCTTGCAGAATGCTCTCTTTCCTTGATCGAAGTTCACGGAGACCTTGCGGGTACGCAGAAAATCAATGCAGGCACGCCGGTGCCTGCATTATTTCTTCTGCAGTACGAGTGTTGGGGCTTCTAGTTGTGAACGAAATCCACCAGCTCGCGACGCATACCAGGATGCCGCAGTCTGCGCAGAGCCTGGGCTTCGATCTGGCGGACACGCTCACGGGTGATACCCATCTTCTCGCCGATCTCTTTCAGCGTGTGCACTTTTCCATTCTCGAGGCCGTAGCGCAGCCGTAAAACCAGGGCTTCACGGTGAGGCAGTGTTTCGAGCACTTCCTGCACGCGCTCCTCGAGGATCTCCTGAACCGTGATCTCCTCCGGCGCCGGCGCCTCCTCATCCTCGATAAAGTCACCGATGACGGCGTCGCTATCCTGTTCAGTGGGTTTCTCGAGCGAAAGCGGGCGTTGCGCTACGCGAAGCATGTAATCAACCTCATCCGGGTCGATTCCGAGATGCTCTGCCAGTTCCTCGCGTCCGGGATCACGGCCCAGGTCCTGGGTCAGGCGGTGACGGCTGCGAAGCATGCGATTAATGCGATCGCCCATATGGACCGGAATGCGGATCGTACGGCCGTGGTCGGCGACCAGCCGGGTGACGGCCTGCCGGATCCACCATGTGGCGTAGGTTGAGAACTTGTGCCCACGGCGATAATCGAATTTCTTGACCGCGCGCATCAGGCCGACATGCCCTTCCTGGATCAAGTCCAGGAGTGGTACACCGCGGCCGACATACTTCTTCGCCACGCTGATAACGAGGCGGGAGTTGGCCATGATCAGGTGCTCCCGGGCAGCCATCCCATCTTCGATCAAGGCTTCAGCCCGTGCACGGCGCTTCGGGCTGATGCTGCCGCGAGCTAACTCACCTCGCATCTTCCGCCCGCGTTCGATGCGTTTTGCCAGATCAACTTCCTCGTCGCGTGTAAGCAGTGGAACACGCCCGACCTGGCTAAGGTAGAGCCCGATCGTATCGCCTGAATCGATCGCGTTCATCGCGCTCACTTCGGCTGGTTCAGTTTCATCGGTTTCGTCAGACTCGGTGCCGTTATCCACACCAAGCTCGATCTTGCGGGCAGCGAGCTGGTCGTCATCGAGGAATTCAATACCCGCTGCGATCAAGCCATCATAGAAACGTTCAAGGGTTGTAATTGAGGTTTCAGGTTCGGGCAGGACCGTCATGAGATCATCCAGGCTGACGTAGCCCTGCTCTTCTCCCAAGCGAACCAGTTGGATAAATGCCAGATGCTCTTCCGTCGAAAGTCCCTCTAACTCGGGAATTTCCTTTTCGGCCAGCTCGGTTCGCTCCATCTCTTGTTCCTTACTCATACACGCACCAATTCCTTCTACAGCAGCCATGCTGAACGCCACCCAACGGGTGGCCGACGGGTATAGGATCTTTGGGTTGAATGGGAGCAGGTGGCCCAGATGCGAGAAAGCTTTTGGGTTTCAGTAGGCGATCCCAGGGCCTGCTGTACGATCATCCACACCATATACAGTGTACAACGCTTTGCTTAATGAAATCTTAATCAGCAACCTTAAATCTTGCTTAAATCTCTCTAAAAACCGCAGTCCTCCCGTAATTACGCATATTGAATACGGATAACGCAGGGAATCCGTTCATCTACGGTCTGAAATTCGCCTTGATTCCGGTGGTTCATCCTGGCTCAGTCGGGGGTTGATTCCGGTGGGATCAGGACTCGAATAGGTAGCCCACACCCCAACGGGTGAGGATATAGCGTGGTTCTTCTGGATCGGGCTCGATCTTCTTCCGCAGGCGGCTGATGTGCACGAACAAGTCGTGACGGCTGCGCTCCTGGTCGGCTTCGTAGAGGTGGTCAAGCAGTTGATCGTACGTCAGAACCCGGCCCTGATTCTGAGCCAGATAAGCCAGCAGAGAGTACTCAGTTGGGGTGAGATCGATCCGCTGTCCATGACTCCAGACTTCCTGAGCATCGAAATGGATCATCAAGCCGCCGGCGCTGAACTGGTCGGTATCGCGCTCGGCCCAGGTCTCGCGCCGCCGCAGGACAGCCCGGATGCGGGCGAGCAGCTCCGGGGTCTGGAAGGGCTTGACGATGTAATCATCGGCACCGGCGTCGAGTGCGGCGATCAGGTCCTGCTGGGAATTGCGCGAAGTGACCATCAGGACGGGGATATTCGACCAGCGGCGCAGGTTCCGGCAGACGCTTAATCCATCCATGCCCGGCAGCATCCAATCGAGCAGCACAAGATCCGGCTGTGAGGTCTGGATCAGATCCAGAGCGCTCTGGCCATCCGGGACAATTTCGACCCCATAGCCGGCCTCGAGCAGGACCGACCGCAGCAGGGCTTGAAAATCCGATTCATCCTCGACCACAAGCAGCTTGAGCCCGTCCGAGGAACCACTGCCGGGTTCCATTTGGGACAGGGGGCGTGCCTCGCTGGCGGGCTCCTCCTCCTGTGCCTGCTCAGGCATGATCGGAATGGTGAGCACAAAGCGGGCGCCGCGGCTGGCGCCTTCGGGCGGGCTTTCCACCCAGATTTGCCCGCCGTGGGCTTCGACGATCCGGCGGGAAATGAACAACCCGAGACCGCTGCCGCCTTCGACCTCGTCGCGGGCGAATTTCTTGAAGATCTCCTCCTGTTTCTCGGGTGGAACTCCGGGGCCTTCGTCTGTGACTGCGAGCTGGAGCAGAGAGTCGGTTCTTGCAGCTGAAAGGATGATGGGTTTGTCGGACGGGTTGTAGCGGACGGCGTTCTCAATCAGGTTGATCAGCACCTCTTCCATCCGGCTTGAATCGACGCGTACTTTCGGCAGGTCCTCTGGGATGTCGAGCTGCAGCTCGATCTGGCCGAGAAAACCCGAAATTCGTTCGATCACATCATGCACCAGGGCCGCCGGGTCAACCGCCTCCGGCCGCAATCCGAGACGTCCGGCCTCCACCCGGGTCAGCGCCAGGCTGCGTTCCACCTGGTGGATGAGCTGGTCGGTGCTGCGATCGATCGCGCTGAGGAACTCCTCCATCAGCGAATCGTCCCATTGGCGGAAATTGGCCAAGAGAGCAGTGGCATGGCCCTTGAGCGTCGCCAGCGGCGCCCGGATATCATGCGCAAGGATGGATAGCAGTTCGAGCTTCCATGAGACGCTGTCGCGCATCTCGCTGACATCTGTCACCAAACCGCCCCATCCGATCGGCACACCGTGATCGTCCCACACGGGAAAGAAAGCCAGTTCGAGGTGTACGGGCGGCTCGCGATCCAGTACGACCTCGACCACCGGCCGCTCACTCACGGCCAGAACGGCCTCGCTCAGGGTATGCTGCACCACCTCCGGTTCGATGCACATTTCGATCAGGCGGCCGAACAGCTGTTTATAGGAAGCTCCGCTGACGCTCTCCTGTTCAATCTCGAGCAGGTTGAAGAGCATCCGGTTGACCTCGGTGACCAGGCCACGCTGATTGACAAGGAACAAGCCGGCTGTCAGGCCTTCGAGCAGCGAGTTGAGGCGAGCGTGATCGCGGTACAGGGCGCGCTGGTAATGTCTTTGCCGTGTGATGTCGAGCAGGGTCACCTCAACCGCAGGTTGTTGATCGAGCTCGATCAGGCTGCCGGAGAGCAGCATCGTAATCGGTGCGCCGTCGATACCGAATATGCGCACCTCGCGGTTGCGGATCACCTTACGTTCGATGAGTTCGCTGAGCAGATCCTGGGCCAGTCCGGGTTCTTCAAAAAGGCGGTCCCAATTTGTGGACTGCTCAATCCAGTCCTGCCGCGCGTAGCCCAGCTGGTTTGAAAAAGCCTGATTCACGAGCAGCGTGGTGCCGGAACCATCGATGACAAGACGCGGATTCGGAGCCAGCTCGAAGAGCTCGCGATAGGTGGCGGCGTCAAGCACAGCGTGGCCGGTTTGCGTACCCGGTGTACCTGGGGTGGGTTCAGCAGTCATGATTTCGCAATGATGCTCTTCCCCAGGCAGGGTTGGCAGCAGTTCGGAAGGGCATGAGCAACATTCTAACACGCCGCTCATGTCGAGCGGCGTGTTGGTTTGATTGGAGGGTCTGGAGAGCTTACCAGGCGAAGGTCACGTCGAGTATCATCAGGCTGTTGCCGATCATCGTCGAGAGAGTCTTGGGACTCTCACACTCCTGTCGATGCGGGGTTAATCCACGCGGTTCAATCAGGATGCTGAATGTCGCCTGCACGGCCAAGCTAACGGCGTAGGGCAGCAGCGGAATGCTGCAGGCCCGGCTATCCTGGGCATGCCTGTCTGTGGTGTGACTGCGGCTTCAAGCGGCCGTCACGCAGGCTTCACAAGCGCGAGCGTCCCTGGCCATCAGGCATGTTCAGCCTGAATGTCCGTCATCTTCTTGCGAAGATTGTCGATCAGCTGGTGATAGGACTTGCTGAATTTCTCCACGCCCTCATCCAGCAGCTCGTCCGTGACTTGATCGAGGTCGATCCCGGCCGCTGAGAATTTTTCAAGCTCAGCTTCCGCAGCCTCCAGCTCCTGATCGACGGTCCGTTCGGCGCGACCATGATCCATAACGGCCTCGATCGATTCCGGCGGCAGGGTGTTGACCGTATCGGGTCCGATCAAGTTATCCACATAGAGCGTATCGGAGTACGAAGGGTCCTTTGTGCTCGTGCTGGCCCACAGAACGCGCTGCGGGCGGGCACCGGCCTCGGCCAGTTTCTCCCAGCGTTCACCGCTGAACTTCGACTGGAAGCGATGGTAAGCCATCTTGGCATTGGCGATGGCGATCTTTCCCAGCAAATCCGTTTCGCCCCGTTCCTTCAGCATTGGGTCAACCTTGACATCGATCCGGCTGACGAAAAACGATGCGACCGAAGCCATGCGGCCGATCGCCTGGCCGGATGAGTACCTTTTTTCGAGCGCGCTGATGTACGCCTCGCTCACGGCATCGTATTGCTCGAGCGAAAACATGAGCGTGATGTTGATCGGCAGCCCTTCGCAGAGCAGCGTGTGGATCGCCGGAAAGCCCTCATTCGTCGCAGGGATCTTGAACATCACGTTCGGCCGGTCGACCTCCCGGTGCAGGCGGCGGATTTCATCCAGTGTCCTGCGGGTATCGTGAGCGAGGTCCGGGTTGGCTTCCAGGCTTACGTAGCCATCGGCACCATCCGAAGCGTCAAACACCGGCCGCAGCATGTCGGCCGCCTGCTGAATATCTGAAATCGCCATCTTTTCATAGACGGCCTCCACCTCGAGTCCCTTGGTGCGCAGGCGCTGGATATCTGCATCATAATCACCGCTGCCGGTCATCGCCTTCTCGAATATGGTCGGATTGGAGGTCATCCCGCGTAAACCCTGTTCGATCAAGTACTGGAGTTTTCCGCTGGTGAAGAGCTCACGGCTGATCTGGTCGATCCAGACGGATTGTCCCAGTTGGTGAATTTCCTGAAGAGTTGCCATTCGAACCTCCTATCAAAGCGATGCTACTACATCAGTGTTGAGCATACCGCCCCGCTCTCAGCGGGAGGTCTCAACCGCACATCGATTCTTGCTGAATTCTCACAGCCGTCCGGCCGCATCACGAGCTGCCAGATTGCCGAGATGGCATATTTGAGCCTTGTCCTGAAGTGAATCGCAGCCTATGAAAGACCGCCGGAGATGCTTCAGCAGGCCTATGCCGCTTCCGTCTTGAAATCCGATCGGCACCGCTGTACTCGCGCTTTTCCGGGCGCCTGTTTATGCCGATTCCGGATCGGTGGATTCCATTAGTTTTTCAATCAGCTCCTGTTTGAGCTGCCATAGCGCTTCGGTCAGCGACACGTGATAGATATGCGGGTTCATGATGCGCCGGACTCCTGGATCAAGCCGTTCGATGTCCGCTACCCGCCGCTCGCGCATCTGCTCGATCGATGGCAATTCATAGATGAGTTTTCCATCCTCGAGCACCGGCACTAGGAGCGCTTCGATCTCTGAGATTTCGGACTGTTCGAGGACGCGCTGGGTGGCATACTCCATTGGGTGATGCATGGTGAGCGTCTGCATGGAGCGGGGATCTTCCTGGCGCAAACTGAGCAGATCCGCATCGGCATTGCCGCGCTGGTTGTACACACGCCATACGGACTTATAGCCGGGATTGATGATCTTATCGAGTGATTCGGAGATCTTGATCGCCGGTGCCCAGGTGTTATCCCGGCAGATAGCGACCAGTTTGTATACACCGTCGAGGGCTGATTGCCCGCGTGAGGTGATCAGCCGTGTGCCCACGCCGTACACCAGCCGGCGGATGAGGGCTTCCGGTTCGACGTCATAGAGCGGCGCTTCCTCTTCGATCTGGCTGATGATCTGCCACAGGACGAGTTCGTCGATCTGGTTGGAAAGCACGATGCGGACTTCGTCAAAGCCGGCTTTGTCGAGCTGTTTGGCGGCCTGGATGCTCAGGTATGCGAGATCGCCGGAGTCGAGGCGGATTCCGATGGGCTCGTGGCCTTTGCGACGCAGCTCCTCGAACACCCGGATTGCGTTGGGGAGGCCGCTCTCCAGCGTATCAACCGTGTCCACGAGCAGCAGGCAATCATCGGGGTAGACGTCGGCATAAGCCCGGAATGCATCCAACTCACTCCCTCCCAGGGCGATGAAAGCCTGAACCATGCTGTGAGCGTGGGTGCCCTTAGGAGGGAGACCAAGCACATGCGAAATGCCCACATTCGAGCTGAATTCGGCGCCGCCGATGAGGGCAGCCCGGGCGCCGGCGTTCGCGCCTTTGTCCTGTCCCCGGCGAAGGCCGAACTCAAGCAGCAGCTGGCCGCGCCCGGCGCGGTGGATGCGGGCGGCTTTCGTGGCGACCAGCGACTGGTAGTTGAGATGGTTCAGCAGCGGTGTCTCGAGGATCTGCGCCATGGCAAGCGGGCCTTCCACCACGGTCAGCGGCACGTTCGGATGGACTACACGCCCTTCCGGGATCGCCTGCAGGCTGATCTCATCGAAGCTGCCGTTCTGCGCCAGCCACGCGAGAAAATCATCCTCGAGCAGCTGTTCGCCAGCCCCGGTTCGCTGAGCCCGCAGGTAGTCGAGATCCTGCTCGCGAAAACGGGCTTCAGCCATCCAATCCAACAGCCATTCCAGGCCGGCATTGACGCAGTAGCCGGCTTTGTGCATGCCATACGCAGGATAGCTTCTGAAGAAGTGCTCAAATAGCGCACGGGTCTCGTGCATGCCCATGCGGAAATACAGCTGGGCCATCGTGAGCTGGTACTCATCGGTGAAGAGAATTCCTTCGGCTGTGGCGCGTTCTCCGGGCTTCATATGGCGCTTCTCCGCCTCTCATGTTTGTTGCCGCGGGATTACACCAGATCAGGTTGGACCTTCCGAATCGAAACAAGCATACCATGCGAGGTTAATTTCATCGTACAGAAAGGGAGAAGAGAGAATTCCGAAAGAACCCACCGGCTCAGGTTAGAAGTCGACAACATGGGCGGACTATGCTCTGGAGGGATTCTCAGATAGAGGTTGAACTACCGGAGGCAGGAAATGGACAGTATGGATAAAACGACAGAAACGACATATACATTCACCGCCCGCAGTTCGCAGGACCCGGCCCGAGTGGCGACATTTACACTGCTTGATGGCCGTGTCTCGGTCGATCTCGGCGTGCCGTTTGAACAGCTCGAGACACTGCTGGAGGAGGAAGAGCCCGGCCAGGAGCAGGAGCGCAAGCCCTGGATGCGGCCGCTGCTGGTCTCGCTCGCGCAACGCAAGCTGCGCCCATTCCGTCTGGCAGACGTTGAAGCACACACGAAGGGCGATCGGTTGAAGGTGCGCGCCTGGACACGAGTGGCCGGGCTGCGCCTGGCACCGATCGATTTTTCCTTTGAAGCCGTCGACAATCCTTCTGCCGCTCACGATTTCGTGCGTGAGCTTCACCACCGTCAGCACGAGAAGCGAACCGCTTCCGCTAGCGGGGGATTGTTCGATTACTGGATTGGCTGGGCAGCTGCTTTTCTGGGAGTGCTTCTCTTCTTCCGCCGATGGCGGAGAGCATAACTCTAAGCCCAATCGCGTCGCCACGACTTCGACGGTACGAAGGGAAGGACGGTATGAAAGAGGTCAAATATCTCCTGGTTGGGGGCGGAATGACGGCCGCCGCGGCGGCCAACGCGATCCGCAAAGCTGACCCGCAGGGATCGATCATGATGATCAGCGCAGAGGCTGAGCCGCCCTACGCTCGACCGCCGCTGAGCAAGGATCTGTGGCGTGAGGGCGAGGTCGATTCGATCTGGCAGGAGCTGCCTGGTGACGGTTTCGAGCTCCTGCTTCAGCGCTGGGCGGTCGGCCTCGATCCCGGGCAGCACCTCGTGCGCGATGACCACGGCGACGAATACGGCTACACCAGGCTGCTCCTGGCGACAGGCGGCCGGCCGCGCCAGCTCAAGGACGCCGAGGGCGTGAACTTCTTCCGCACCCTACAGGATTACAGGCGCCTGCGGGCGCAGGCTGAAGAGCTGGAGCGTTTCGCCGTCATCGGTGGCGGCTTCATCGGTTCGGAGCTTGCCGCAGCCCTTGCGATGCAGGGCAAGCAAGTGGTGCAGGTCTTTCCCGAACCACACATCGGGGCGTTGATGTTTCCGGATGACCTGGCGCAGGATCTCGAGCGGATATACGCCGAGCGCGGCATCGAGATCCGGGCCGGGGAGCTTGTCTCAGGCGTCGAGCGCTCCGGAGACGAGTTGACGGTGCATACCGACCGGGATGATTACAGGGTCCAGGCGGCAGTCGGCGGGGTGGGCATCCTGCCAAATGTGGATCTCGCCCGCTCAGGCGGCCTGAGGGTCCGGGAGGGGATCGTCGTAGATGACCATCTCCGGACATCTGAGAAAGATATCTATGCCGCCGGAGATGTAGCGGAATTCTTCCAGCCCGATCTGGATACCTACCGCGTCGTGGAGCATGAGGATAACGCGCTCACGATGGGCCGCCAGGCGGGCCGTGCGATGGCGGGCGAAGAAGTCGCCTACGATCACATGCCCTATTTCTATTCAGACCTTTTCGACCAGGGCTATGAGGCTGTGGGTGAGATATCACGGGATCACGAAATGGTCAGCGTCTGGCAAGAACCTTTCCGCAAAGGAATCGTGTACTACCTCTCGGAAGGGCAGGTGCGGGGGGTCCTGCTCTGGAATGTGTGGGAGCGCCGTGAACAGGCCCGCGCGTTGATCGCGCGCACAGAAGCGGTCACGCGGGAAGAACTCGAGAACGTACCGTTGGATGAACTGATCCAGTTGGAGAAAGCAGCTTGATGGCGGGGAGGATCTGATGTGCCTGGCCGCAAAAGGAGACCGATCTCATCGATGATATCCATGGCAAACCGATTTAAAGAAGAGCAGGGCCTGCTCCGGCTGGATGATTTTTCCGAATTCGTAAGCCAGGAAACGCTGGATCGCATACGGCGTAAAGCTGCGCCGCTCCAGGAGAAGCACATCACGCACATCAATTCGACCTACTACGGCGGCGGGGTGGCTGAGCTGCTCTCTTCACTGAGCCTGCTGATGAACAGCGTGGGCATCCGGACGGGATGGAGGGTCATTCAGGGAGCGCCGGACTTCTTCAGCGTCACGAAGAAGATGCACAACGCCCTGCAGGGCGCGGACATCAACCTTTCAGAACGCAAGAAGGAAATCTACCACCACGTCACGGTCCAGAATGCGGTGCGGAATCATCTTGATCACGATGTCGTCTACGTTCATGATCCGCAGCCGCTGGGCATGATTGACTACTACGAGAAGAAAGGCCCCTGGATCTGGCGCTGCCACGTGGATCTCTCACACCCGGATCCCGAATTATGGAATTTCCTGAAACCGTGGGTCGAGAAGTACGACGCCGTGATCACGTCGCTTCCGGAGTACAAGCTGGATCTCAAGACGCCGCAGCGCTTCATCATGCCGGCAATCGACCCTACATCGATCAAGAACCGCAAATTGAGCAAGGAGGAGATCGACGAACGCTTCGAATACTACGACATACCGCGCGACCTGCCGCTGGTTGTGCAGATCTCGCGCTTCGACCGCTGGAAAGACCCACGCGGCGTGATTGAAGCATTCAAGCTGGCTTCGAAGCGCATCGATGCCAGATTGATCCTGCTCGGCAATGTGGCCACAGATGACCCGGAAGGCGAAAAGGTCTACCAGGAGCTGCTCGAATTCAGCGACGACCGCATCCGGATCATGAGCCGGGAAGACACGGCGCTCGTTAATGCGCTGCAGTGCGAAGCAGCCGTCGTGCTGTGGCACGGTGAGCCAGATCACCACCGCCGCGCCGCCGCACGAGCTCGGCCTCGGCGACAAGCCCCTGTTTGAGACGATCTACCGCTTGAAAGGTAGCGCAAGTTAATTGGGAGGCACGACCATGGCATTACCAGACCTGCCGATCGAATACCACAGCGAAGCACGCGGGGTCCCGGAGACGTTGGAGACAGAAGCCCGACGGCACCTGCGGGCTCTGAGCGAAGGACATAAGGATATGACGGGAGCCTCCGTGACTATCTCGCGGCCGGAACACGGCGAGACTCCGCATCTGTATCAAGCGCGTGTCATCGTATACATGCGGCCTGAACACGTCACAGCATCCGAGAAACACGAAGACCCCGAAATTGCTCTCAAGGGCGCGCTGGGAGCCGTTGAACGACAGATTCGTGAACGTCGCGCCAAACTTAAAGAGAAATGGAAGCGGCCTGATCTTTCAGACCCTGCCAGACGACAATTCCAAGAATAGGAGAATTCACCATGGCGAACATCGCAATCAACGGAATGGGACGGATCGGGCGGGCGGCGCTCAAACAGATCCAGGATCTGCCGGACCTTGAGCTTGTGGCTGTCAATGACCTGATCGACATCGAAAACATCGCTTATCTGCTGAAATACGACACGGTCTACGGCCGCATGCCGCAGGCGGTCAGCGTGCAGGATGGCGAGTTGAAGGTGGGTGATCACACCATCCGCTTCCTGCAGGAGCGGGATCCGGCCAATTTGCCCTGGGGTGAATTGGGGATCGATATCGTGCTTGAATGCACTGGCGTATTTCGCAAGTCCAAAGACTTGCAGAAACACCTGCATGCCGGAGCGCGGTCTGTCATCCTCTCCGCGCCCGCGAAGGACGATGAGGTGATGACCATCGTGTACGGGGTTAATCAGAGCGAGGTGAAAGAAGGGCATATCGTTTCCTGCGCAAGCTGCACGACCAACTGCATCACTCCGGTGGTGGAAGTGATCGACCGCCGGATCGGGATTCAGAAAGCGCTGATGACCACCATCCACGCGTACACAGCTTCGCAAGGCATCGTCGATGGTCCGAGCAGCAAGTGGCGACGCGGACGTGCGGGTGCGGCCAATCTCGTCCCCACGACGACCGGTGCCGCCCTGGCGACGACCAAGGCGCTGCCGCAGCTCGAAGGCCGCTTCGACGGCGTTGCGGTGCGCGCACCCGTGCCGGCCGGTTCGGTGGCCGACATGACCTTTCTCGTCAAGCGGGCGACGACCATCGATGAAGTGAATTCAATCCTGCGCGAGGAAGCCGGTACCGACAGGTATCGAGGGATACTTGGTACTACCGATGATTCGATCGTTTCGAGCGATATCCTCGGTGATCCTCACGCCTCCATCGTCGATCTGCAGATGACTCAGGTCGTCGATCAAGACTTGGTGAAGATCATGAGCTGGTATGACAATGAATGGGGGTACACACGACAGATGCTGCGCGAGGCGGAAAACGTGGCGCAAAACCTCCCGGCGAAAGCGGGGAAGGATTGAGGGCATGGCACTGTATCAGGTGGAGACGAAATTGTCCGAAGACGAGGCGCTCGAGCGCGCCCGCGAGTTCTTCGGAGAGGATGGACTGGGATTGCACTTGAAGGAGCAACAGGACTGCTGTCTGGAGTTCACGGGCGGAGGAGGTCACGTATCGGTCATTGCTGTTAACGGCGAGGGCATAAGGCTTGAGATCGAGACACGCGAGTGGGACCGCCAGGTCGGACAGTTCATGGAGGAAGTTGGGGGATGAAGTGTCGCCGCCGCAGCTCGATGACTGAAGAAGCTTGCGGAGCGCTGCCCGGTGCCTGAACTTCCTGACGTCGAGGTGTTCAGACGCTATGTCGACGCGACCGCACTGCACAAGACGATACATGATGTCGATATCCAGGCCGAAAGGATTCTGGAGGGCAGCTCGAGCCGCTCGTTCACCCGCGCCTTGAAGGGCAAGGCATTTGAGTCGAGCCGGCGCCATGGCAAATACCTCTGCCTGGAGTTGACGAACGGCCGCTGGCTGGTGCTGCACTTCGGCATGACAGGAAGCCTGAAATACTTTCTGCACTCCGAGGATGAGCCGGATTACACCTACGCGCTGTTCACGTTCAGCAATGACTACCACCTGGCCTTCCTCAACCCGCGCAAACTCGGTACGTTGGCGATCTATGACAGCGTTGCGGCGCTGATCGAGGATAAGGATCTCGGACCGGATCCGCTTGAAGTGGGGTTTACTTTCGAGGACTTCAAACATGTGCTGCAGGGCCGGCGCGGCATGCTGAAGTCCACCCTGATGAATCAGTCGATCCTCGCCGGTATTGGAAATGTGTATTCGGATGAGATCCTCTTCCAACTCGGTTGGTATCCGCGCGGCAAGGTCGATCGGCTGGATGAGGAGGGGCTGCATGCTTTCTACCGCACGATGCGGCACGTTTTGCGCGAGGCGGCTGAGCGCGAGGCTGATCCAGCACGGTTTCCGGATTCCTGGCTCATCCCCCATCGCAGACCCGGCGCAAGCTGCCCTCGGTGCAGGGGCGAGGTTCAGAAGATCAAGGTCGTTGGACGGTCCGGCTATTTTTGTCCCGCTTGCCAGAAGAAGTTAGGTTCGACGTGACCAAAGGAAAGCATGGGAGATGAAAGCGTGAGCAAGAAGGATTCACTGAAAGAGTACGAAAGCAAGCGAGATTTCCGAAAGACCCCTGAACCTAGCGGTGAAGGGGGTAAAGCATCCGATAAGCCGGTCTTTGTGATCCAGAAGCACGATGCCAGGTCGCTGCACTATGACTTCCGGCTGGAGGTCGACGGCGTGCTGAAATCCTGGGCAGTTCCGAAGGGCCCGTCGACAGACCCGAGTCAGAAGCGGCTGGCGGTCCCGACCGAGGATCACCCGCTGGATTACGCCTCGTTTGAAGGAGTGATCCCCGAGGGTGAATACGGGGCGGGAACCGTCATGGTGTGGGATCATGGTCCCTACCGCAACTTGCGAGCGGAGAAGAAAGACGATGGGTTATCAATGGAAGATGCGATCGATGATGGAAAGGTGGAGGTCTGGTTGGATGGTGAGAAGTTGCGTGGGGGATATGCTCTAATCCGCACCGGCGGCGATGAACGCTGGCTGATGATCAAGATGGATGATGACGAGGCCGACGCACGCCGCAACCCAACCAGCACTGAACCGGATTCGGTCATCAGCGGCCGGTCGCTGGAAGAGATCGCAGCCGGCGGATCATGAGTCCAGCTTCACTGATCGACCGCTATCCAGGATCCGGATTGAAGGAGCGTGAACTGCCGCAGTGGGTGGAGCCAATGCTGGCGACGCTCACCGATAAGCACTTCTCGCGAGAGGGGTGGATCTTCGAGCGCAAGTTCGATGGTGAACGTTGTCTGGCTTTCCGGAATGGAAAGCAGATCAACCTGTTCACGCGCAATCACAAACCGCTCAACGATACATATCCTGAGCTGGCAGAGGCCTTACAAAAACAGGAGCCGCAGCGATTTATCGTGGATGGCGAAGTCGTGGCTTTCGAGGGCAACCGGACCAGCTTCGCGAGGTTGCAGGAACGCATGCAGATCAAGGATCCGCAGAAAGCCCACGCTTCAAAGATCGCAGTCTACTATTACATCTTTGACATCCTCTATCTCGATTCATACGATACGCGTGGTCTGGACCAGCGTGATCGCAAACAGCTGCTGAAGGAAAGCCTGCAGTTTGAGGATCCGCTGCGCTACACGGCTCATCGCAACACCGACGGCCAGCAGTATTTCAAGCAGGCATGTAAGCGCGGCTGGGAGGGCGTGATCGCGAAAGAGGCTGACGCTTCCTACGCCCATGGTCGCTCCACCCACTGGCTTAAATTCAAGTGCGTGAAGGAACAGGAGTTCGTCATCGGCGGTTTCACCGACCCGCAGGGCTCGCGCATCGGGTTTGGCGCCCTGTTGGTGGGGTACTACGAAGGTTCGGCGCTCCGCTACGCCGGCAAGGTTGGGACCGGTTACGACGATCAAACGCTCAGACAGCTCCATAACAAGCTGAGCGGCCTCGAGCGCGAGAATCCGCCTTTCAAGACAGAGGGCGATCTTCCCGCTACAGGAGTCCACTGGACGCAGCCGGAACTCGTCGTCCAGGTTGGCTTTGAAGAGTGGACCGACGATCTGCGGCTGAGGCAGCCGCGCTACCTTGGTTTGCGTGATGATAAATCACCGCAGACTGTGCACAGGGAGAAGGCAGATTCATGAGCGATGAGCTCGAAATCGATGACCACACGGTGGAAATATCTCACCGCGAGAAGCTTTTCTTCCCGGATGAGGGGTTGACGAAGGGCGATCTGGTCGATTACTACCGGCGCATCGCGGAGGTCATGCTGCCGCATCTCAAAGGACGCCCGATCAGCATGCAGCGCTTTCCCGATGGAATCACGGGCGAGGGCTTCTATCAGAAAGAAGCGCCGGACTATTTTCCGGACTGGATTCAGCAGGTGGATGTGCTGGTTGAAGGGGAGGGCGAAAAACAACCTCAGGTCATCGTCGATGGGGCCGCGACACTCGTCTACCTGGCAAACCAGGCTTGCATCACGCCGCACACCTGGCTGAGCAGGGCTGGCCGGCTTGACCAGCCGGATAAGCTCATCTTTGATCTCGACCCTCCGGGTGACGATTTCAATGTCGTTCGGGAGGCGGCATATGCTTTACACAATATGCTGGAGGAGATCAGACTGGTTTCCTATGTCATGACGACAGGCTCGCGGGGCCTGCACGTCGTCCTGCCGTTAAAATCCGGCGCGGGGTTCGACAACGTCCGTGACTTCGCACATGAGATCGCCGCTGCGCTGGCTGCGAGGGAACCCGAGAAGTGGACAGTCGAGGTGAGAAAAGCGAAGCGCGATGGCCGGCTGTTCCTGGATACCATGCGCAATGCGTATGCTCAAACTTCTGTCCCGCCGTACGCCGTCCGAGCCCTTCCCGCTGCTCCGGTCGCCACTCCGATCGAATGGGATGAACTGAGCGATCACAAACTGAACTCGCAGACCTATTCAATGATGAATATCTTCCGCCGCCTGGGCCAGAAATCAGATCCGTGGATCGACATCTACGATAAAGCCGTCTCCCTGGATCATGCCTGGGAGCGATTCGCCACCTGGTCTGAAAATCGAGGCTAAGGGGTAGCGGCGGGATCGAGAGAGAATCCATGCCTCCCCGGCCATGGCCGGGGAGGTCTTTGTTTCCTGGGAACGAATGAGGAGATTTACGTTTTTTTCGGGGGCAGTTGATTCACAAGATCGGAGACAACAGCTAATTTAACCCGGTCCTCGTCGATCTCGCTCACCCAGCTGATCGGAACATTTTTCTTCTCTTTCAAGAGCAGGCCCTCTGAGATCACGAACTGGGTGATCCTGTGGGATTCGGGGTCGCTGAAGATCTGTTCGATGTCGCCGACCTTCTTGCCTTTCACATCGTAAACGGGCGCATTCTCCTTGATGGCCACATCACCCGGATCGATGTGCCGTTCTTTCTCTTCAATTAGTGGCTGCGGGCTGGCTACCGGGATGGCGGGCGATGCGGAGGCGTACGGGCTGGGGACGACGGGTATCAGTGGGACCGGCTTGAGGCTAGGGTAGTCGTCCCGATCGACATCACCGATATATAGATAGTTGGTCTCCTCGAACTCCGGCAGTTCCTCCAGCATATCCTCATCGAGCCGCAGCGTCACGCGATCCTCGTCTGCCATCTCGATCAGGTTGACCGGCACGACCCGGTCTTCCTTGAACAGCAGCCCTTTTTCGATGATGATATCGGTCACAGATTTCGTGACCGGATCGATCACCACCCGCTCGATGTCGCCGATGTGTTCACCTCTACTGCTGATCACTTTCGTACCTGGTTTGAATTTCATCTTTAACCATCCTTTCTGTTGGCTGATGTGCTGTTTCGAGCGCTTGCACCAACCATCGATTTCAGCTCGGATTATTCCTGCGGTTCGGCATAGCGCAGCAGCGCCGCGGCGAGATCGTCACCCGGCATGTCTTCGGCACTGATGCTGAACACCTGACCATCAGCCTGCAGTGTGTAGATTGCTGCCAGGTTCATCAGGTCTTCAGCCGTGGGGCTCCGGCCGTTCCCATCTGTCAATTTGATTCCGCTCTCGGAATAGTTGCCCCATAGGTGCTGGTTCCGGCACAGGAGAAGCGTGTCAACCTGTCCGTAATGGGCGGCTTTCAGCAAACGATAAATCGAGTTTTCGGTCCGTCCTTCGATCGACCGGGCGTTGAGATACCGCTGCACAGCCTGTGCGGGCCGGCCATCACGTGCATTCGACACGGTCTCGCGCGCCTGTTCGGCAAGCTGACCCGAGTCGAGCAGATCGGGATTTCCGCCGATACGGCTGATGACCTGGACACCCTCGGCTAGCAGATCGTTGAATTCGCTGGTGATTTCATCCACTCCTGCCAGGATCAAAACATTCCCGCTGCCCAGGAGGTGCCGTTCGACCGGTGCAGCGACTTGCTGCAAATAGCGCCGCAGATTGGATAAATCATCGTTTGATCCGGCGCCGTGGCCGTGGAACATCACAGGTTTTGAGGCCCGTTCCGCCCGGTCACTGGTGTGCAACTGGAGCTGTCGTTCCGGATCGTCGAAAGCCAGCGCTTCTTCCATATTGGACGGAGCACCATTGAGTTCGATGGGTGTGACTTGCTCAGCATCTACTGTGAAGAAGCGGTTGCCCCCCTTGCTGATCGCAAGGACGAAGAACGACTGTTCCCGCTGCAGATCGAACAGCAGGGGACGAACGTACGGGTGCCGGCTTATGAAGCAGGCTGGTTCGGGGCTGTGCCGCAGGCGGATATAAAGTGGTTCCTCCGGCGTGATGTAGATCGCGAGGCCCGGCGAAGCCTGCTGCCAGAATTCACGCTCGTCGAGCAGGGCTTCGGCTGGTTTACGCAGTTCTTCGGCTTCGGGACCTCGCAGGCCGTACTCTGCCAGGTGTTCTTCAGCCTCGGTCAGCAAATTCTTGAGCTGGATGCGATCACCTTTCCACTCGCCACCCACCCGGCGCGTTGGCAGGATAAACGTCAGGCACCATTCACCTTCGATCCCAATGAGCTGATGGATAACTTCACCTGAAAGCTTGTACTCGTCCATATCGAGACCTCCTTACCACACAACCCGCAGCTCTCCCTGAGCGCCGCGTTCTGCCGGAAAGAACCGCCAGGGTACCTCCCGGCAGAACAAAGGCTGGGGACGCTGTTAGATTCCGCGCAGCACCCGGGCCAGCTCACGGGCATGCTCAGATTCATCGGCCGCCATTTCTTCGAGCTTTAGCTTCAGCTCGACCTCGCCCAGTGCTTCTGCGGCCTGAGCGTGCTGCTTGTAATTCACAACATCCTGCAGCTCGAGCTTGAGATCCTGTTCGAGCATGTCCTTAAGATTCTCGGTCGGCTTGAACTCCTTCGGTTTGAGCGTCGGCTCACCGCCTAGGTCGACGATAACGTCACTCAGGAATGTGGCGTGACCGAGTTCGTCCGGGATCTCGCCGCGCAGCATCTCGCGCATTGAAGGAGCCTCGGGCCCCGACGCTTTGCTGGCCTGGTAGTTGTAGCGGATGATCGTCCCCAATTCGGCGGACAGATCCTGGTTGAGCATATTGATCAGGTCTTTCTTCGACATGTTTACTCCTTAAATTTGTCTGCTTTAAGCTTGTTTGAAATGTCTCAGGCGCTGCGGCCAGCCTCGAGACGCTTCGAAAACAGCGTCGGGCTGCTCGTCGCGAGCTGATAAATCTCGCTGATGTCACGGCTGGTGATGATTCCCAGGAACTTTCCGTCCTTGCTTACCGGCAGCGCGTCGTAGCTATTCTTGGAGAGCTTCTGCTGGACCTGGAACAGTTCGTCTGAAGGGCTAATGAGCGGCACTTCGGTCAGCATGATCTGATCGATCGGTGTATCCACTGGCCGCTTCTTGAGTGCCTGCACCATTGTCTGAAGCGTGAGTAAGCCAACCACCTCACCGTCTTCGCATACGGGGAAGTTCGCTTGCGAGGAGTGCAGGGTTAGGTCGGCGGCATCCTGCAGCGTTTGATCAGGCGACAACGTGCTTACATTGCGTGAGTAAGCATCTTCCGCCCGCAGATTGCGCAGCACGCTGCGCAGGTGAACCATACGGCCTTCCATTCCAGCGCCCATGTAAATAAAGATGGCAATCAGAATCAGCAGCAGGTTCCCGGACATGAAACCCCACAAGCCCAGCCCCCAGGCTGCAATCTGGCCGACGACGACAGCAATGTCCGTGGCGCGCGTATACTCAAGGCGCGTCGCTAACAGCGCCCGCAGGACTCGACCGCCGTCCATCGGGAAAGCCGGCAGCAAGTTGAATGCTCCGATGAATATGTTGGTGGCGAATACGTAGAGGAAGATCGATTCAAACGTCAGCCTGCCGATATTAGACATCAATGCGCTGGTGTTTGGCAGGTTGTTCGGCAGCAGGTTCCTCCCTGCCAGAACGAGCAGTATAGCCAATACCAGGTTCACCGCCGGACCGGCGATAGAGATTGCCAGCTCCTGGGAGGGCTTTTCCGGGATGTTTTCCATCTGCGATACGCCGCCGATTGGCAGCAGCACGATGCGCTTTACCGGGATATCAAATCCGCGCGCTGTGAGCGCGTGGCCGAGCTCGTGCAGCACAACGATGGCGAACAAGATCAGCGTCACGATGACACCGAACGCAGCTCCCTCCCAGCCCTGGCCGGTGAAAACGCCAAAATAGAAGGCACCCCAGAGCAAGATCAAGGGAAATGTGAAGTGCATGCGGATTTCGATTCCACGGATGCGGAAGAGTGTGATGGCGTTATTCATAACATACCTCCGAAGCTCTCTGCCTTGCTCTCGATTCCAACGAGGCATGAAGGCTTGCTGAGTTCTAATACCTTATCTATCTTGATTTTCACGCGCAGGGATAAAGAAGTGCTTGCATCTTGCGCTTGACTCTTGCGAACTTCTTACGATGCGCTACGGGCGAACCAGTTGGTAAGCTAAAGGACGGGAGCGCGCTGTTCTCCAGGGCTGCCGCCTGTCTGATATAAATAGGGTAGATCTGCGTCGTGATATCAAGGAGGTCGTGCATGCCGTTGACAGCCAAAGACAGGCAGCGCAAGCGCAAACAGCGCAGGCAGCGCAAGCTGCGCAAGCTAAAACGCCGCTTCGAGGCGTCTGGGGACGCCCGTGAGCGTCAGAAGCTTGAGCAGAAGATACGCAACATTCAGCCTGGATGGGAGCCGGGGGGCGAAGGCTGAACGGTGGGTCGTGCTCAGCGGAGCGGTAGGACTATGGGCCGCCCGCGGGTATGAAAGACGGGAGATAAATTGAACACTGCCGGGAAAGCGCAACAGCTGACCGAGCGGCTGCTGGTCGTATCGAACCGGCTTCCCGTGACTGTCAACCGCCAGGATGATGGCCAGTTCGACTACACGCCGAGTGTGGGTGGGTTGGCAACTTCCCTCAACGCGCTGCGTGAAGAGATGGATATGCTCTGGCTGGGCACGCCGGGGCTGAATGTCGAGGATTCATCTGAACAACAGACGCTTCGCGATGAGTTGGAGCAGAAGTACGATAGCATACCGCTCTTCCTCGACCGGAAGGATTTCGAACTCTACTATAATGGCTTCAGCAATGGCTGCCTGTGGCCGTTGTTTCATTATTTCCCCCAGTTCGCACACTTCGATGAGCAGGAATGGGCCGCCTATCAGTCGGTAAACAGGATCTTCGCCGAACGCATCACCAGCATCGCCGGGCCCAATGACAGCATCTGGGTGCATGATTATCATTTGCTGCTGCTTCCCACCCTTCTGCGCCAGGCGCTGCCTGATGCGTCGATCGGTTTCTTTCTCCACATCCCCTTCCCCTCCTATGAGATCTTCCGCATGCTTCCATGGCGCGAGCAGATTTTGAGTGGAATGATCGGCGCCGACCTGGTCGGGTTCCATACCTACGGTTACGCCCGCCACTTCCTGAGCTCACTGCTGCGAATCCTCGGCCTGGAGCAGAATTTCGGCCGGGTTTCGGTGGGGGATCGCATTGTCCAGGTTGAAACCTTTCCGCTGGGGATTGACACCGAGCGATTTGCCCACGCCCAGGACCTGCCGGCCGTGCAAACCCGCTTGCGCGAGTTGAAAGATGAGATTGGCGGCAGAAAGGTCATTCTCTCCGTAGATCGGTTGGATTTCACCAAAGGCATCCTTGAGCGGTTGATGGCCTACGAGCATTTCCTTGAGGAACATCCGGAATGGCATGACCGCGTGAGTTTGGTCTCGCTTCTTGTGCCATCCCGTACGCGCGTTCCAGAGTATCAGAGCCTCAAGAGCCAGGTTGATGAGCAAATTGGCAGGATCAATGGGGAATTCGGTCAGCCTGGCTGGAATCCGATCACGTACCTCTACCGCTCTTTGCCCTTCGAGCAGTTGGCTTCGCTCTACCTGCTCGCTGACGTCGCGCTGGTTACGCCTTTGCGTGACGGCATGAACCTGGTGGCGAAAGAATATCTCGCCTCGCATACCGATGGGAGCGGCGTGCTCGTATTGAGCGAAACGGCCGGCGCCGCGGCCGAGCTGGGCGAAGCCTTAATCGTCAACCCTCATGATCAGGAAGGGCTGGTACGGGCGCTCGATCAGGCGCTATCGATGCCGGTGGAGGAGCAAAGGACCCGCAACGCGCCGATGCGGGCCAGGCTCTCACGCTACGATATCAACCGCTGGACCACGGAGTTCCTCGCCCAGCTGCGTGGCCTGCGTGAGGCGCGCCGGCTCCAGCTGCCGCGCCGTTTGCAGGGTGAACACCGCGCTGAACTGATGGAAGCGTATCGCTCTGCCAATCACCGGCTGCTGCTGCTGGACTACGACGGCACGCTGGTGCCCTTTGCGCAGACTCCCGGTGGAGCGAGCCCGGATCCGGAGCTCGTGGATTTGATCCGACAGCTCTCGTCTGATGCGCGCAACCAGGTGGTCGTGATCAGCGGACGCAACGCCAGCACGCTCGAAGCGTGGTTGGGTAAGACAGGTGCCGATCTGGTCGCCGAACATGGCGCCCGCATCCGGCGGTCGGAAAGCGCCGATTGGGAGCCGTTCGCCGAGAATCTGGACGGCGATTGGAAGGACCAGCTGCGGCCGCTGTTCGAGGTATTTGTCGACCGCACGCCAGGGTCGCTGCTGGAGGAAAAAGGCGCGGCGCTGGTCTGGCATTACCGCCGTGCGGACCCCGATCTCGGATCGCAGCGTGCAGCTGAGCTGATCGATGCGCTCGAGGGCTTTATCGCCAACACCAATCTGCATGTGCTGCAGGGGCATAAAGTGGTTGAGGTAAAACCGAGCACGGTCAGCAAGGGCCGGGCTGCGGGTCCCTGGTTGCAAGCGGAGCCGCCTGCGGAATTCACGCTCGTCATGGGCGATGACGTGACGGATGAAGCCATGTTCGAGGCCGTCCCGGAGGGTTCGTGGACGGTGAAAATTGGGTCACCGGAGGGCTCGCACGCCCGTTTCTTCCTCTCCAGTACGGCCGATGTGCGGGCCCTGTTGAAGGCCATGGCCGGTATTTCTTGAGCTGATTCCCGTTCTCTAACATTTCGCTGATGTTGCTCCAACTCCAATTTAACGTTTGGGATGTACCTTAATCATAGCAACCATCTCAACGGAAAAAGAGGAGGTGTCGCAATGACAATGCTTACACGTTGGGAACCTTTTCGAGAGATGCGTCGCTTGACCGATTTGCTTGACCGGACGATCGACGATGCCTGGTTGCGGGGCGCCTCTGATGGTGACCTCGAGGGTCCAGCACCCATCGATGTCTACGAGACCGATGATGACGTTGTGGTGAAGGCCGTCATGCCAGGCGTGAAGGCGGATGATATCAGCATCTCCGTCGACCGCGATGTGCTGACCTTGCGCGGCGAGTCCACGTCCAAGACGGAAGAGCAGGACAAGGAACGCGCATACCACTTCCGCGAGATTCGCTATCGGCGCTATGGACGCTCGCTGCGCCTGCCGACGCTTGTCGATTCGGAGAAGGCCAAGGCTGAGTTTGAGGATGGTATCCTCACCCTCACCCTGCCCAAGGCTGAAGTCGTCAAGCCAAAGACGATCACCGTCAAAGCCAAGTAACGTGCTTTCGGAAGGACATTTGAGGCCTGGAGGATTTCCTCCAGGCCTCTTCCTGTTCTCTGGAATACTCGGGCCTGACTTTAGGCGGATGCAGCCTGCAGGTCTGAGCGTTCTGGCCCCCGGCGCTGCGCAAACAACGCCGGGTTCTATTTCACTTCCATCGAGCGAATCACGGCATCGAACGTGTTCAGATCAGGCACGAAGCTGTCCGCCGGTTGTCCGTTGAGCATTTCCACGGTCCGCGCCAGATAGTCCTGGAAGTCGTCCACCAGGTCCGGGTTGACAGCATCACTGGACGGCAGGTCCGGGTGGGTGACCGGCAGGACGGCGGCGACGTAGTAGCTGCCGTCGGACGTCAAGCCCTGGAAGGTGTAGATCAACTCATAATTGTTGATCGGCAGCGGGGCCTGATCGTACTGCGTCAGGTAGCGGACACCGGTGCCGTTCTTGAAATCGAGGAACTGGACCTGGGCATGCATCACCTGGGCTGCATTGAACAGCGGCAGGAAAGGCAGATTCTCGCCGGGATCCCGGGTTTGCAACAGGGTCTGCAAATCGGCGGCAATCCCGGCCATGCCTTCGTTGGCGGAGGCCATGTCCGCGACCGGGTAAACGAAGATCTGCGGCTTGTGGAGACTGTTCGCGACCGGGTAGCCCTGAAATGTGAGCAGGCGGTATTCGGGTCCGGTGGCCCAGTACGGTGCATCCGGGCTGGCGGGCTGCGCCGGCACCGTTTCAACCGTCACGTCCTGAGCCAGGGCGGCGTAATCCAGGGCGAGCATGCCCATGGTGGTGCTTGAAGGTTCGGTTGCTGGCACAGCCTGTGTTGCGGCTGGCGGTTGCGTTGCTTCCGGGGTAACCGTTGCGGTAGCCGGCCCGCAGGCTGTCAGCAGCAAGCTGATCACAGCCAACCGGATAAGGACTGGGGCGAAGGACAGATCTCGTGTGTTCATGTTTTTCCCTCTTCTTTGCAAGGATTGGCACTATAGGGCCATGGATTGGCGCTTGGGATTCCCCGTCCTTCCGAGATGAACACGCGGGTGGAGGGGAGAGCGAAACTCTCAATCGGATATTATTATCATGATAATAATATCACTCTATATGACAGTAGGCAACCATGCAAGCTGGCGAGGAGATCTGGATTGGTGGCTGCATTCGTGGGTTGGTGGGGATCACTCGCGAGTGAGAAAGGCTCCTCGGGTAGGACTCGAACCTACAACCCACCGGTTAACAGCCGGTTGCTCTGCCGATTGAGCTACCGAGGAATGCCCCGGGATTATAACCGTGCCGCATGAAACCCGTCAAGAAAACAGCAGCGGCCGGTGTCCCTCCGATATAATTACCGCATGTCCACCAGCCCTGCACACGGGCGCAGCACCAATCGCCGCTGGCGTGCACGCCTGAGCTACGCCGCCGTCGCAGCCCTGGCTGTGACCTGGCTGCTGCTCACACCGGATGGCCTGCTCGGCAAAGCTGATGCCGTCGGCTACGCAGTCTGCCACCGCATTGACCTGCGATCGTTTCACCTCGGCCAGCGCGCCCTGCCGCTTTGCGCGCGCTGCACGGGTATGTACCTCGCGGCGCTGCTCGGGCTGGCTTACTTCAGCCTGCGCCATCCACGTGCAGTGCGCTACCCCCGGCGCTCGATCGTGATCGCTCTGGCCCTGTTCGCATTGGCCTGGGCGGTCGATGGATTAAATTCGTTTCTCAGCCTGTTCCCAACCATGCCTCACCTGTACGCCCCGAGCAACACGCTGCGCCTGATGACGGGAGCGGGTATCGGCCTGGCGCTGGCAGCGATGATCTACCCGGCTTTCAACCAGGTCGCCTGGCGCGCAGGGCGCGATGAACCGATTCTGCGTTCGTGGGGGGAGCTGCTCCTGCTCCTCGCGCTGACAGCCGGCCTGGTCGCCCTCGTGCTCAATGGCAACCCCGCCGTGCTCTACCCGCTGGCGCTGCTCAGCGCGGCCGGAGTGCTGGTCTTGCTCACGACGGCATACGCGCTGATTGCAATCCCCTTCCTGCGCGGGATGAACAGCGCCAGTGCTTGGAAAGAGCTGATCCCGGGGTTGATCCTGGCTGCCGGCCTGGCACTGCTGCAGGTTGGCGCGATCGATGTGCTGCGCTGGCTGCTGACTGGCACCTGGGACGGTTTTCACCTGTGAGGAGAGGATTATGGACCCGCTAAGTGGTGTCTTCGCTGCATTCGGCCTGGCGGCTTCCGCCGGCCTGAATGCGTATATCCCGCTCTTGATCCTTTCGTTAATGGCGCGCTTCACAGATTGGATCAGCCTGAACGAACCGTGGGATGCGATGAGCAGCTGGTGGGTGATCGCTGTGCTGCTGATCTTGAGCGTGATCGAGTTCTTCGCCGATAAGATCCCGGCGGTGAATCATGTCAACGACGCTATTCAGACCTTCATCAGGCCGACCGCCGGGGCCGTGGCCTTCGCCGCCAGCGCGAACGTAATCAGCGATGTCCATCCTGTGCTGGGGATCATCGCCGGACTGCTCGTGGCGGGTAGTGTGCACGCGGCAAAGTCAGCTGCCATCCGCCCGGCGGTCACGGCTACCACTGGCGGCGCCGGGAACATCCCGGTCAGCGTCGCAGAGGACGTGCTCGCCACGGTGCTCTCGATCCTGTCGGTCGTGATCCCGGTGCTCATCGCCTCGCTGCTGATCGTCCTGACCACGACCTTCGTATGGTGGATGTGGCGGCGCGCAAACGCCCGCCGGATATAGACCGGCGGGCCAATCTGCAGCGCAGGCCAGGGTCGAATCAGCTTTCGATCATCGAGAATGGAGCCTGTCTGGTGTACATCATGTTCCGCAAGGAGTCGAGCGCCCGGCGGGCTGCAAGCCGCTCCCCCTCCTCGAGCATGAGCGCCCGGAATTCGTCCTCGTCGAGGAGCTGCATCCTCCCGTCCGGTAGCACAATGTAGTCCAGGGCCAGGTCGTCCGCCCGTAGCCGGGCGGCTTCGAGCACGGCAGGGCGCGCAATATTGCAGTACCAGCCCTTCGGCGGGCCGCTTTTCCCTGAGTAAACGGCGAATATGTTGTACCAGCGGTCGAAATAGTAGCGCTCGAGGAACCGGTCGCCGCGCCGGAGCTCCAGCAAGCCCAGATTTACCAATTCACGGTCGAAATAAGCCTGGACGAGCACACCGGACTCGTCTTGCTCTAGAATTGAACCGGGATAGGACCACATTTCCCGGCCTCGCGCATCGCACTTGCAGATGGTAATCGAGCGATTCATCCCAGCACCTGCAGCGCTTCGGCGGGCTCAAAGCTGAACTTGATCTCCTGTCCAACAGGAGGCACTCGATCATCCGAATCAAGTGTCGCCTGGATCTCGAATTCGCCCACCCGGACCTGAACCAGAATCAGGTCACCGCGGAAGGAGCGCGACACGACTGTCCCTGTAAGCCGGCTGTCCGCCCCCTCGACCAGCTGCAAACGATCGGGCCGCAGGAGGACCGTTACCGGGCCGCGCGCATCAGTTTGCAGCGGGAAGATCCCCAGAGGAGTCTCAACCACAACCTGATCAGCGCCCTGAAGGAGTCGGGCCGGGAAGAGGTTTGTCAGACCGAGGAAACGGGCCACGAAGGGGGTTCTTGGCGAATGGTAGATCTCGAGCGGCGTCCCAGTTTGTTCGACCTGTCCAGCGTTGAGCAGCACCACGCGCTGGGCGAGGGCGAAAGCTTCCCGCTGATCGTGAGTAACGTAGAGCGCGGTTTGCCCCATTTCCTTCAGGATGGCGGGCAGTTCGAGAAGCAGTCGCTCTCGCAGCGTGCGGTCGAGCGCGCCGAGCGGCTCGTCAAGCATGAGCAATCGGGGCCGCGGGGCGAGTGAGCGGGCCAGCGCCACCCGTTGCCGCTCCCCACCGGAGAGCGTATCAACCTGCCGTCGTTCATAGCCTTTCAGGTCGACCAGATCGAGCACTCGCTCGATCCGGCGCTTCTGCTCATTGTCCGGGAGCGAATGCATGCGCAGGCCGAAGCCCACATTGCCGGCGACATCGAGATGCGGGAAAAGCGCATACTCCTGGAACATCAGCCCGAAATCGCGAGCGTGGGTCGGAACGCCTGCGAGATCCTGTCCCTCCCAGCGAATGGATCCAGAGTCCGGCTCTTCAAGGCCGGCGATCAGATTGAGCAGGGTGCTTTTACCGCTGCCGCTTGGTCCGAGCACAGCCACGATCTGGCCGAATTCAACCACGAAACTCACGTCCTTCAGAGCCGTGGCCTCATCGTAGCGCTTCGTCAACCGCTCGACCTCGAGCGCAATCCTGCCGCGTGATATCTCCATCTCGCCCAATCAGAATTCTCCAACTTCAGCCAGGCGCAGGCGTTCGATGGACAGCATACCGGCTGCCGTCACAGCCATCAGGATTGTACTCAAGGCCATGGCCTGCCCGAAATTAATCGCTCCCGGCTGTGAGAGGGAGCGGAAGATCGCAATCGGAACCGTCGGGTTTTCAGGACGGGCGATCAACGCCGTGGCGCCGAATTCGCCGACCGAGATGGTGAATGCGAAAACCGCCGCGACGAGCAGCGCCCTGCCGACGAGTGGCAGGTCAATGAAGCGCAGCACCTGGCGCGGCGTGGCGCCCAGGACCGATGCAGCCTGGCGCAGATCAGGCTGGATGCTGGCCAGCGCAGGAGCCAGGCTGCGGACAACGAATGGGAAGGCGACCAGCGTATGGGCGACCGGAAGCAACAGGGGTGAAGCACGCAGATCGAGCGGAGGCCGGTCGAGTGCTACGATGAATCCCAGCCCGAGCGTGACGGCCGAAGTGCCCAGCGGCAGCATCAGCAGCGGGTCCAGCCAACGGGTGAGCCGCGAGCGGCCGTTCCGCACGAGTGCCCACGCCGCCGGAGCTCCGATCAGGAGCGAAAGGATCACCGTCGTCAGCGCATAGATCAGCGAATTGCGGATCGCGGCGGCGGGCGGTGCATAGAAGATCGAGCTTTGTGGATTCTGTGCGAGCTGCTGATAGTTGGCCAGCGTCCAACCCTGCGTGACCTGTTCTCCGCGCGGCGCACCGCCGTAGCGTGTGAACGAACGCAGGCCGAGGGCGGCCAGGGGTGAGACGAGCAGTGTGAGCAGGACCAGGATCAGGATGCCAGCCCCGAGGCGCCGTTTCCATGTGTTCAGCCGGCCCTGCGTCAGCCGGGCGCGGCGCAGTGTGATCGGACGGCTCAGGCGGTTCGACATGCGGGTGTAGATGGCGGTGAGGATCAGCGTGCAGGCCAGCTGCAGCAGCGAGAGGACGGCCGCGGTGGGAAGATTGAAGAGGCTGACCGTCTGGTAGTAGATCTCGACTTCGAGCGTCGCGAAGTGCGGTCCACCGAGCAGCAGTATCACGCCGAATGAGGTGAAGTCGAAGAGGAAGACCAGCAGAGCAGCGGCCAGGATGGCAGGGGAGAGCAGCGGTAGCGTCACGGCCGTCCAGGCCTGGTAGCGGTTGGCGCCCAGCGTGCGGGCAGCCGCCTCCATATCCGGGTCGAGGTGCGACCAGAAATCACCAACCATGCGCAGGACGATGGTCGTGTTGTAGAAGACGTGGGCAACGAGGATCGAGGTGAGCGTGTTGATGAACGTGATCGGCGGTCCGGACAAGCCTAGCAGCCGGATCAGGCCGAGGTTAATCCAGCCGCGCGGTCCAAGCAGCGCGGTGAAGGCAGCCGCGACGACGACCGTAGGCAGGACGAACGGAATCCCGGATAGCGCTCGCAGCGTGGCTTTGCCACGAAATTCGTATCTTCCAAACAGGTAGGCTCCGGGCAGGCCTATCAGCAGGGTGAGCAGGGTGGAGATGGCTGCCTGACCGATGGTGAAGCCCAGGACCCGGAGCGTCTCACTCGAGCGAAGCGTTTCCCAGATTGGCAGCAGCACACCAACCTGGCTGCGCTGAAAACTCAGCAGGAAGATGCGGGTCAGAGGATAGAAGAAGAACAGGGCGAGAAAGCCCAGCGGAAGGATCCACAACAACAAGCCCGGGTCGAAGCGTCCGGACCTGTTGCGAACTCCCAGACGGTGGGATTCCCCGCGCTCCAGGCTCACCGCAGGACGACCTCGGTCCAATCCTGAATCCAGGTCTCGCGGTTGGCGGCGATACGATCGGGTGCGAGCTCAGCAGTCGTCTCCGGAATGACGGCATTCTCTACGAACACCTGCGGCAGGGCTGCAGCCGGATTTACCGGGTAGACGAACATGGTCAGCGGCATGTTCTCCTGGAACGTCACCGAGAGCATGAAGTCGATCCAGGCTTGCGCCAGCTGGCGCTGCTGCGTTCCGGCCAGGATGCCAACGAACTCGATCTGGCGGAAGCAGCTCCGGTCGGCGGTCATGACACCGGTCGGCGCACGGTCGAGCGGGGTTTCCGCGAAATAAACCTCTGCCGGCGGGCTGGAGCCGTAGGATACGACGAGTGGGTGGGTGCCACCATGCAGTGTGAATTCACTGTAATAGGCAGATTCCCAATCATTCACGACGAGGACGTCGTTGGCGACCAGCGAATTCCAGTATTCGAGGTAGCCATCCTCACCGTAGACGCCAACCGTGGCGAGCAGAAACGCCAGACCCGGCGATGATGTGGCTGGATTTTCGACGACCAGCTGCCCGCGGTACCGCCCCTCGGGCAGGTCCGCAAGCGATTCAGGTGGAAGCAGGCCGGCATCTTCATAGAAGGCGCGGTCGTAGTTAATGCAGACATCTCCGTAATCGACCGGCAGTGCACGCATGCTCGGATCGAGCTGGAAATCTTGTGGGATGATTTCCAACATCGGTGAGGGATAGGGTTCGAAGATGCCCTCTTCAAGTGCCCGGCTGAGAAAGGTGTTGTCAACGCCGTAGAAAACGTCCGCCAGCGGGTTGTCTTTGGAAAGGATGGCCTTGTTCAATGCGGTGCCGGTGTCGCCGGCCTTTAAGAAGCGGACAGTCACATCGTGATCTGATTCAAATTGGGCGACAGCATCCTCTGAGATTTCAAAAGAATCGTGGGTCATGACTGTGAGCACAGCCCCAGGGGCTGTGCCACTGTCGCGGGCGGTCTCCGTCGCCTTAAATGGGCCAGGCGACGGTGCCGTTGTTCCGCAGGCGGCAAGAGCGGCCAGGGCTGCGAGCGTAAGAAAAATCGAGATCCTTCTCATCGGCCTTGCTCCTCTTTGTTATTGCGACAGCCTTCCATCCCGCTGATGAACGCAAAGCAGGATTCCGTCTCCAATTTCGATCCTGGCTTTACTTTCCTTCAACTCGTTGCTAACGCCGCGCGTGGCGCCGAAGCGGAGTGGCTCGCCATCCAGGGAGTATTCAAGTCCAGTGGTGTGGATCTGTGCGACATCTCCTGCGAGCGGGATCAGGGAGACGGTTTGGCCTGGTTCCCCCTGCAGTTCGACCGGGTGCCCCGGGCGGATCACGCGCAGTTCTTGTTGTCCATCAATAAAAACGATTTCAATGTGATCGAATTCTGGAAGCGTGGGAAGCAGGATATTGGCAAAGGTTTGATCCCAGCGTCCACCGAACGCGCCGAGGATCAGGATCTGATCCGCTCCGCGCCGTGCCGCTTCGCGCATGGCGAGTTCAAGATCGGTCTCGTCCTTTCGGGGGGGATGCTCAATGATTTCGATCGACCTGCTCCTCAAGCGGCGGATCAGGCCACCATCGATCGAATCAAGATCTCCGATCACCAGATCCGGCAGCAGGTCGAAGGCGAGGATATGATGCAGTCCACCATCTGCGGCGTAGATGCAGTCATCCGGCTGTAGCTGGTCTCGATCACTTTCTGGGTTTTCGATCGTGCCATTGCTGAAGATAACGGTACGCACTGCAAAACCCTCCGTTTACTTTCCGGAGGGCTTGAGCGTTGTTCTCAATCCCTCCGCCGGCATTACCCGGATCAGGTTCTGCGGGTCGAGGGCATGTCGGCCCTCCTCTCAGCCCGGCGCATCCGAGCTCCCCGTGAATATGCATGAATTCCAGCTTCAGTATAAAGCGCGGGATTCGAGCGGTCAAGGGCTGCGATCTGGCCTGCCTGAGCAGGACCTGGCGGGGCGGGCCGAGCGTAAAACGATCCAAGAAAGGTGCGCTGCGGACTTGAGGGGACGGCTGCGCTTCAGGCGCGCAGGGTTTTCTGGATTTGGGAGATCAGGTCATCCATGGAAAATGGCTTGATGATATACGCCTGCGCCCCGGCTTCAAGCCCAGCCTGGACCTCCGCTTCCTGCCCTTTAGCCGATAGAAAGATAACCGGGATATGCGTCAGGGTCGGATCTGCTTTGATCCGGCGGCAGACCTCATAGCCATCCATGCGCGGCATCCGAACGTCGAGCAGCGCCAGATCGGGCTGCTCTTTTGCAGCCAGCTCGAGCGCTGTTCTGCCGTCTGCGCTGCTGATGACGGCGAAGCCATGGCGTTCGAGGGTGAAGGCTACCAGCTCCCTGATGTCGCGTTCATCTTCGGCGATGAGGATCTTCTTCATTCCGCTTCCTGGCTAGCGGTTGCGAGTTCGGGTTTTTTGGCGATCGGCAGTCCCAGGGTGAAGGTCGTCCCGCGGCCCGGGATGCCATCGCTGTTAACCCAGATCCGGCCGCCGTGCATCTCGACCAGGTTCAGGACGATCGCCAGACCCAGCCCGGTGCCGGCCACACCCATGATGAGCGCCTGCTCGCCCCGATAGAAGCGTTCGAAGATGCGCGACTGTTCGCCCAGTGAGATGCCGATCCCATTATCCTGAACTTCGATCTCGACCTGATCCGCTGATTGCTGGGCGCGCAAGATGATTTCCCCGCCTTCCGGTGTGTAGTTGAAAGCGTTTTCAACCAGATTGATCAGTATCTGACGCACACGTTCCGGATCGCCCCACAGGGAAGGCAGGTCAGCAGGTGCTTCAACGGCGAGCTGGATTTGCTTGCCGGTCTCGGACCGCTGCCGCTCCACAAAGGCTTCGGCTTCACGCAGCAGCTCACGCACGTCAAGCGGCTGGAAGGACAGCGTAACCTTCCCGGCTTCGATGCGGGAGATATCAAGCAGGTCGTTTACGAGAATCTCGAGCCGTTCCGTGTTGTTTTTGACGATGTTCAGGAAGCGCTGCTGCTCGGAATTCAGGTCTCCGGTGGCGCCCATCAGCAGCAGGTCGACAAAGCCTTTGATGGAGGTCATCGGCGTTCTGAGTTCATGGCTGACGGTGGCGACGAATTCGGATTTCAACCGGTCAACTTCGACCTCACGCGTGATATCTCGGAAGATCGACACTGTTCCCAGAAACTCATCTCCCAGGACGACGGGCGCCGGGTGGATCAGGAGCACGCGTTCGTCCTCGAGCACGACGCGCTCGCTGATCTCTGCTGTGGGTAGGGACGCTGGTGGTCTTTGCTTCCAGGAGCGGATCGCCTGCGTCCAGCGCTGACCTTCAGGGCCATAGAGACCGATAAAATCAAATACCGGTTGGTTGAGGATCGAATCGGCCGCTAATCCGAGGATGCGCTCCGCAGCGGCATTGAACAGCACTACTCGATGGTCGGCATCCGTGACGACGACGCCGTCAGCGATCGATTCGAGGATGGCGCGTGAGGTGCTTGACTCTACCTGCTGGGATCGCAGCATCACGCCCATGCGCTCGGCTTGTTCGCGGATCAGCAGGTAGAGTTCGGCGTTCTTGATCGCCACGGCGACCTGGCCGGCAGCGGTGGTGAGGGCGCGCAATTCGTCTTCGCCGAAAGCCTCCGGCTGCCGGCTCAGCAGGATCGCCGCTCCGAGTGATTCGTTGTTGGCGATCAGGGGTGCGACCGCGGCGCTCTTATAGTGGTGGGCATCGTCATCAAATGGGATCCAGCGCTCCTCAACCGCAAGGTCGGGGACGACAAAGGCCAGGCGGTTATCGAGTGCCCAGCCGCCGAGCCCCTGGCCGGAGCCGTGTTCCAAAGCGATACCGCCCGGTGGGACCAGAGGTCCTTCTCCGAAGGACGCCCGCAAGAAGAAGCGGTTGAGATCCGCGTCGTAGAGCAGCATGATCCCGCGTTCAGCGGGCGTGATATCCACCAACACCGCCAGGCTTTGAGCGAGAACGCGCTCGAGATCCAGGCTGGTCGAGATCTGGGTCGCCAGCTGCAGCAGCGTGTCCGTCCGCTGCAGGACCGTTTCCGGTTCACGGGCTGGCACCGCTTTGACCGCGGGACGATCGTCCACACCTTCTGGAGCAGGCGGTTCCTCAGGCAGTATCCATGATTCGTATTCCGCCGCGAGCGCTTTCAGTATTTCAGCCTCACTCTCTTCGAAGGGAGGATGCTCCCTGGAACGGCCAACCACCAGCATCCCCAATAACTCGGAGGGCGGTCCGAGCGGGGCAAAGAGCAGGTGTTGAAGGGGAAACGAGTCTGGATCGAGCGCCAGGCCCAACTCGACAAAGGCTGGATCGTCGTGGAGGTTATTCGTCAGCCAGTAAGCATTCGTACGCAGAACCGAGCCAAGCGGGCTGGTGGGGCCGATATCGAGCGCCAGGCTGGAAAGGGCCGCAGCGTGCTCGCCGTGCACGGGGTTCTGCAACGTAAGTTTAGACGGGTCTCCCTGGCGCCGGAAAACCGCCAATAAGTCGACCTCCAGCTGATCCGCGACCTGCGCCAGGAACGCGGGGTTGACTTCCGCCGCGCGAGCCAGTTCGCGTCTGGCCTGACGCAGTTGCTCGAGCAGCTCGAGCGAGCGCCGACGCTGGCTGTTCTCTTCTTCCAGGCGGCAGGTTCTGAGGGCGACCCCCACCTGAAGAGCGAGCAGCCCGAAAAGCAAGACGTCGGTCGGCTGGTAAAGGTCTGCCTCACGATGTGCGATTTCAAGCGTGCCGAAGACCTGCTCTCCGACCATCAGCGGCGCACCGAGGTAGGAGCGGAAAGGCAGGTCAGCGAAGGTGGGCGAGGGCAGGTCTTCTTGTGGCTCCTGCAAGTCCTGGATATGCAGCAGGCGGCGGTGTTCAACCAGCCATCCGGTAAGACCCTGGCCGAGGTTGTAATGTGGTTGAGGATGACTCTGGAAATATGCTGCCACCTCGGGCGCGCTGACGCGGTGAGCGAGGATGCGTCCGCTGCTCTGCTCGATCAGGTTCAATTCTACGATCTCACCCTGCAGGAGGTTGAGAAGACCGGTAAGCGCGACCTGCAGCAGCACGTCCCGGTTCCTCGCCTGAGACAGCTGCTTGTTGAAGTGCGCCAGGCGTTCCAGACGCCCGCTGCTCTTCGATGGTGTCGCGGCTTCGGTGGTGGAGGTCAAACCAATCTCCAGGATCTGTTGGAGGTGATCTGCGGGAGGCCGGCAGCGTTTTGAAGTGGGGTTAGACAGGGATCAAGGATGGCCATCGCCTGCGTTATCCATCCGACGGGCTTCCAGCGCGGCTTCTGTAAGGTCCTTCACGTGTTCAAATTCATGATCGGACCCATCCACCAGGCCAAATGCGAGGTACATCGGAGTCCGGTCTGATTCCGCCTTGCGTTCAAGCCGACCGGCGATATCCATGAACCGGTCCTGCAGTTGCATCCGAATCACCTCAACCCGTTCGCGCGTGGTGATAATGATGAAGTTCCCACTGCCGGCGTGGCCGAGAAAATCATCCTGGGTTCCCTCCGTACGAAGCACTTCGCCCATCATCGTGGCCAGTTGACGGAGCAGATCATCCGCCGCAAGGAAACCCTGCTCAGCCTGGAAATCCTCCAGATTCTCCACTCGCAGGTCGAGCAGCGCCCAGCCGCGGGAACTCAGCAGGTCGGCCAGACGTTCCTGGATCAGGCCGCCCGCCGGCAGGCCGGTACGGGCGTCGATCCAGCGCTCCCGCTCGGCGCGGCGCAGCGAATTCTGTACGCGCAGCTTCAGCTCCTCGATATCGAAGGGTTTGGTGATATAGTCGTCCGCCCCCAGTTCGAGGCCCGAGATGCGGTCGCTGCGCTCATCTTTCTGGGTCAGGAACAGGATCGGGATATCGCTTGTTTCCGGTCTGCTGCGCAGCTGCTGGCATACCGAATATCCGTCCATATCCGGCAGCATGATGTCCAGCATGATCAGGTCGGGGCGTTGCTCTTTAACCTTGAGCAGCGCTTCGGCGCCCGTTCCAGCCACCTGAACGAGGTAGCCCTGGCCGTCAAAGTAGATGTTGAGAATGTTGGCGATGTCGAAGTCGTCCTCGACAACCAGAATCCTGCCCTTCCTCGTCATCGTTTCTCCCCATGTGGCGCAGCAGGTGTGAAGTACTGCGCTATGATCGATACTACCGATTAATTCAAGCAGGGAACCGGGTGACGAATTTATCTTACGGGAAAGGCTTCAGGTGGACAACCACGACCTTCGGGTCATCTGGCAGGATCTTAGGCTGGAAAGGAAGCTGGATCAAGGGAAAACGGGGGCAGGCACAAGCAGGGGCGGCACGATCCAGGTTTGGCTACGTCTTCATCTCCTCCAGGATGCTGTACAGCAGCTCGAGCAACACGTTTTTAACCATGTCCTTGTCCGTGGCGATGCATGGCAGCATCTTGACCTTCGAATCGAGATTGAGGGCGATGCGGAGATCGTCGACCTCCCAGGCATCGTCGATGTCCTGTTTGTTTGCTGCCACGACATAGGGAGTCGGCGCATACGCCCGGAACGTCTGCAGGATGCCACGCGCCTCGCGGAAGGTCTCCGGACGGGCGGAATCGACCATCACCACGAACCCAAGCATTCCTTCCGAGAGGATCTCCCACATGAAGTCGAACCGTTTCTGGCCCGGGGTGCCGAAGAGGTAGAGCACCAGATCATCGTCGACCGTGATCCGGCCGAAGTCCATCGCCACCGTTGTCGTCTCCTTGATCCGCTCGGCCTCACTGCTGATCTTGCGTTCGGTGGAGACGACATCGATCTCGCTGACCGATTGTATGAAGGCCGTCTTGCCTGAGTTGAACGGGCCGGTAACTACCATCTTCACGGTTTGCATAAGCATAAATCCCTTACAATGACCGGATCCGATCGATAAGGCGGTTAACCAAAGAGGACTGCTTGGTCTGATCCACCGGTGGCAACGGTTTCACCTTGGGGGGGAGCGGCATGCCCTCTGGGCGGATGATTTCAACCAGCCCGGCCTGGATCAGACCGTACACGATGCGCCGGATCTCAAGGTCGTTCATCTTGTTGGCCTTGGCGATCTGGCGGATGGTATTCTTCGGGTTGATGTAGGAGACGACCTTCCATTCTTCGACAGTCATCTGGACATCACGGATATTCGCGCCGGGTCGGTCTACGAATTTCATCGCCATGTCGAGGGTGGGGATCTCTTCCTTCAGGAGTTCGAACTCCTCCATCCGCCGCGACCCTTCCATGATGATGTTTTCAAGGTCGATCCGGATCGTGATGGCGTCATCGGGGGGCAGCACATCGGCGTCGAAGCGGAAAAGGCCTTCGATCCAGGTAAACAGCAGGTAGATGATATCGAGGATGTGCTGGCGGATGCTGGCGAGAATATCCTGCTGGGTGAGGTAGCCGGCGTTGATCAGCAGCAGTCCGAGCTCCTTATCGCTGCGGTCGGTCGCATGTGATTTGATCACTTCCGCCTGCTTGGCCGTAATACGTTCGGCGCGCGTGAGGATGCCGGTGAGCGTGCCGTCCTGGTTGCCCATCTGCGCGTAAATCAGCTTCCCTTCACGGAAGGATACCCAGGCGATCGAATCAGGCCCCTCAACGGTAAGAGTGCCTGTCTTGTGCGCCAGGTTGATCAGATTCAATAGCTGCGTGACGCTGAAATCGCGCAGGTTGCCCTTAAGCGCCATGCGGGTCCCTTTGCACGGTCGGGAGTGTCGTCAACCAGCCTGAACACCGGGCGCAGTATGTGCGCCCGGCATCTCGGTTGGGCTTGCCTGGCGAGGTTTGGTCTCGCAAGCAGGTGCCGGGATTATACCTGCCGGAATCATGCGTTGCAAACGACACGTTATTCCTATCCACAGCAGGCCGGTTGGAGTGTGTTAGAATCCGGCCCTTCCTGCAGATTGCAAGATGCAAGCCATGTCAAAGATGCGCCCCGTCCCTTTTCTCCTCCTGATCATCCTGCTGGCCGCGTGCGGCCAGCCACGGGCTATCCCAGCTCAAGCGCCTGAGACTGAAACACCGGCGGCTGCGGCTCCAGCCAGTCCGGAGGACACCGCAACCCATACTCCGGTGCCGGCGACCACTGCCACCCCATCCGAAACGGCCAGTCCACCAATGGGCAACCCGCTGACCGGAGTACCGTTGGAGGACGCCGCCCGGCTGGATCAGCGGCCGATCCTTGTCAAGGTCTCGAACTTCCCCCGCAACAACCGTCCGCAGTGGGGGCTTTCCCTGGCCGATATTGTCTTTGAGCACTACGCAGAGGGCGGGCTGACCCGGTTTTCGGCGTTGTTCTTCGGCCAGGAGGCAGAGACCATCGGCCCCATTCGCTCGGCGCGCTTCGTCGATCTGGAGCTGGTTCAGATGTATGGCGCCATCTTCGCCTACGGAAGCGCAGACTTTCGGGTGCGTGAGGCGATCGCCGAATCGAATTTCGCCGAGCGCGCCGTGACCGAGTATCCGGCACGCTGTCCCCCCATGTGCCGATTCGACCCTTCCAACCTGAATCACCTCATCACGAGTACCGCCGGGTTGCGGGAGTATCTTCAGGATCAAGGCGTGGCGGATCAGCCGGTTGACCTGGCGGGGATGAAATTCGATCGCGTACCTCCTTCCGGGGGGGAACCAGGAACCGAGCTCGAGATTCACTATTCCGCCGGCAACTTCCATAGCTGGCGCTATGAAGCCGAAGCCGGCGTCTACCGGCGCTGGCAGGAGACGGGCTCAGATGAAGCCGAAGTCGAGTTGTTCAGTGATCGCCTGACAGGAGCCCCGGTCGGCCCGTCGAACGTGATCCTGGTCGTGGTGCCGCACAGCTACATCACGCCCAATCCGGAGTTCGTCCGCATCGAGCTGTGGGGATCAGGCCGTGCGATTGCTTTTCGCGATGGCAGGGCATTTGAAATCCGCTGGGTGCGGCCGGCTGGAGGAGGCGTGCTGCGGTTCGAGATGCAGGATGGTTCTTCTTTTCCGCTCAAGCCAGGATCAACCTGGATCGAGCTGGTGAATACCTCCTCGGAGATCGTGGAGCGTGAGCCTGCCAGCTGGTGGGTGCGGTTCCATATTCCTTAGCCTGACCGGAGCGGCCTGTCCAGCCGCGCCGGCCTCCCCAGCGAACTCCGGCTTCAATCGAAGTGGAACACCACCAGGGATTGGGACATTGGCGGATCAAGAATCGGGGGATGCCTCAGCCGGAAGGATTGTGCGGATCAGGAGCGCCAATAGCCGCGATGCAGCGGGCGGATATCTTCCACCGTCACGAATGCGTCGGGATCGATCTCGTCCACCTGCTTGCGGATGCGCGGGATATGGCGGCGGCGGACGGTTGTGGAGATCACGCTGACGGTGCCGTCCTTGCCGCGTGCCGGGAACTCGGTGGCGGCATGACCGTCCAGGCGCAGTGCATCGACAATTGCGCTGCCACGGCGTGAGCTGATGATCTGTACGTGGCTGTAGCCGATCGCAAGCCGTTCCTCGAGCGCCATGCCGACGACGGTCCCGGTTGCATAGCCGGCGGCGTAGGCGGCGACGTTCCAAAGGTCACCGAGGTTAGCAAGAACGCTGGTGATGGCGACCACCCACAGGCTCGATTGACAGAAGCCGAGGATCCAGGCGAACGGTTTGCGACCGCGTATAACGAACAGCACCCTTAGCGTGTCGAAACTCATATCCGTCACGCGCAGGAAGAAGATCACAACGGGCAGCAACCCAGCGGGGATGTCGAGCAAGTTAAGCATGAGCCAGGTCAAGCATGGTTGGGTTCAGGCAGCGCTTCCAGGTACATCTCATCCATATATTCCTTGACCATCCGCCGCATGCTGAAGGCTGGCGCCAGTGTGCGGATCGATTCACGGATCCACCCAAGCCACTCCAGAGGCATGCTGTCCAAGGACCGGTCATAGTAGAGCGGAATAATCTGGTGCTCCAGCACGTCATACAGGCTTTCGGCATCGAGGCGATCCTGCTCTTTCGGGTCGTCGTAGGTCTTGTCTTCCCCGATCGCCCAGCCGTTGGTGCCTGAGTAGCCCTCCCGCCACCATCCGTCAAGGACCGAGAAATTGAGCACGCCGTTGAGCGCCGCCTTCTGTCCTGATGTTCCAGAGGCTTCGTTCGGCCGGCGAGGCGTGTTCAACCAGACGTCGACCCCCTGCACCATGTAGCGGGCGACGTTCAGGTCATAGTCCTCAAGGAAGACCAGCCGGCCTCCGAATTCAGCCTTCTTGACCGTCCGGTATACATCCTGGATCAAGCGCTTGCCCGGCTCATCGGAGGGGTGTGCTTTTCCGGCGAAGATGATCTGCACCGGCCGCTCGGGCTGGTTGATGAGCCTAAGCAGGCGCTCGGGCTGGCTGAGGATCAGGTTTGCGCGTTTGTAGGTTGCGAACCTGCGCGCAAAGCCGATTGTCAGAGCATACGGATCCAGCAGCACACCGCTGGCGATCACCTGCACCGGATGGATGCCGCCATTGATCCAGGGTGAGCGCACGCGCTCCCGCATGTAGGCGACCAACTTGCGTTTCAGGTGCCGCCTGACCTCCCACAGCTCGTCGTCCGGGATGAGATCAACGCCTTCCCATACCGAGGGATCATCCAGCCGTTCGCGCCAATCCGCATCCAGATACTGGCTGTAGAGCAGTTCCAGGCGCCGGGCCAGCCAGGTGAGGGTATGAACGCCATTCGTGATATAGCGGATGGGGGTTTCTTCAACGGTCAACTTCGGCCAGATATGTGACCACATCTTGCGAGCGACTTCGCCATGCAGTTCGGAAACGCCGTTCAGGTGACCTGCCATGTGAATGGCGAGCCTGGACATGCTGAAGGTCTCCCCCCAGTCATGCTTTTCCAGCGCCAGGCCGAGGAACGATTCCCGATTCAGGCCAAGCTGCGGCCAATACTGGCCGAAGTATTTTTCAATCATCGAGGGCTGGAACTGATCATGGCCGGCGGGCACCGGTGTGTGTGTGGTGAAAATGGTCGAGGCCTTGATGCGTTCGCGGGCCTCTTCAAAGGAGAGGCCGCCAGCTGTAAGTTCCCGCGCTCGTTCCAGTGTCTGGAAGGCGGAATGCCCCTCGTTCAGATGCCATACGGCCGGGTTGTAGCCGAGTTCCCGTAGCGCGCGTACGCCGCCGATCCCGAGGATGATCTCCTGCGAGATGCGCAGCTCGTGATCGCTGGTGTACAGGCGTGCGGTCAGACTGCGGTCGTTGGGTTGGTTCTGGGTGACATCGCTGTCGAGTAAGAAAAGCGGGACGCGCCCGACCTGTACCCGCCACAGGCGTGCGTTGAGTTCCCTCCCCGAAAGTGAGACCGTTACCAGGATTGGCTTACCCGCCCCATCCAGAACAGGATACACCGGCAGGTCGGGGAATGAGAGCGACGTCCAATCGGCTTCCTGCCAGCCATCCTCGGTTATATGCTGCCTGAAGTAGCCTTCTGTGTAGAGGAACCCGACCGCAACAAGCGGCAGACCGAGATCGCTGGCCTCCTTCAAATGATCGCCGGAGAGCACGCCCAGTCCGCCGGCATAGATCGGCAGTGCCTCGTGCAGGCCGAACTCGGTCGAGAAGTAGGCGATCGGTTGATTAAGGCGGTCCGGGTGGGCGCCCGTAAACCAGGTGCTATCGGCCTGCATGTACCTCTCGAATGCCTGTGTCAGCCGGTCATAGGCTTCGAGGTAACTGCGCCGACGGGTCGCCTGGTCAAATCGCTCACGCTCGACCTGGCGCAGGAATTTAACCGGATTGTGGTACGTCGTCTCCCAGGTGACGGGGTCGATATCCTTAAAGAGCCCTCCGGCATTGGGTTCCCATGTCCACCATAGATTGTAGGCCAGATCGCTCAGCTTGCGGATGCGCTGGGGTAGGTCGAAGTGGTTGGGCAGTGCCTGTTCCCAGTTTCTGATCATAGCACTCCAGGACCTGAAGGGTATGCTGGGCCGTCGCATACGAGTCGGCGGCCAAATCTTACCATGAGCATCCTCGCAGGTCGATCCGGGAATCCGGAACAGCAGGAAGTGTCATCGGTTCAGGAGTGCGCGAGATCCACACCCTTGAACAGGTCATGCTCGCGCAAACCGGGCGTGGCAGGGGGGAAAGCCCGCATGAAAGTCTCCGGACCGTTGAACCGGCGCAGCAGCGTCCCGACCAAGCCGGTGGGTCCGCTGTCCTGCTGGCTCCGATGGCAGGCAGAGGCTTTCGCCTTGCGTTCTGCAACCTCGGAGTAACGGATTCGGGCGTGGATCGGGAAATCAACCTCTGCCAGTTCCGTCAGATCGATATCTCTGTTGCGGCCGTAATGGTGGGGGTCCTGGCCCAGGAGCGGAAGCAGCCGGAGGAAGAAGCGCAGCCAGCGCTTCGAGAAGGTGTGATAGTAGAGTTTTTGCGGTTGGTACCCATTCTCAGACTGGCGTGCGAGTTTAAACGCATCCAGCGTCGCCTTATGCACGGCGATATGATCCGGATGTCGATAGCCGCCGATAGGGTCGAAGGTGATCACGACCTGTGGTTTGAGGTCCTGCATGTACTCCAGGATCTTCCCCGTAATCTCTTCCGGGTCTGCAGCGGCCAGGGCGCGCGGGTGGTGGTTATCAGCCGTATTCGGCATGCCCGAATCGCGATAGCCCATGAAATGAACACCCGCCAGGCCCAGATGTTCGGCTGCACAGCGCAGTTCGTGCTCGCGCAAAGCGGCTGCATCCTTATGCCCTTTGAGCATTTCGGGAGGGATGACTCCGACTTCGCCGTGTGTTGCGCAGACCAAATGGACCTGCGCGCCGTCTGCTGCGTAGTGAGCGAGCGTGCCGCCGGGTCCGAAACTCTCATCGTCAGGGTGTGCAAAGACAGCCAGTAATCGCCGTCCGTTCGTGCTGTTCTCGTTCATCACTCCACTCTACCTATTCTCCATAAACGGTCACAAGGATCCGCCGCTGCCGCGGGCGGACGTCAAAATCGATGAACAGGATTTGCTGCCATGTGCCGAGCCCGAGCCCCCTGGACCTGACGGGGAGCATAAGGCTGGTTCCAAGCAGGGCTGAGCGCAGGTGAGAATGCCCGTTTCCATCACCCCATCGCAGGTTGTGGCGGTACTCACGGTCCGGGGGGATGATCTCGTCCAGCATGCGCCGCATGTCTTCCAGGGCACCGGATTCGAATTCGATCGTGGTTAGCGCGCTGGTTGAAGATGGGGTGAAGATGTTCGCCATCCCTTGTTCGATGCCGCTGTCGTCCACGATCTCGGCCACTGCTTGGGTGAGATCATGCATGTCGGCGTTGCCCTGCGTCTGCAGCTCGATGCTTCCTGTGTGGATCACTCTTACCATCCTGTCTATCAGAGGGGATTCTACCCGCAATCGGCTCGCTGAACCGAATCCTCAGCTGCTGCGCTCAGGCCGGCCCTCAGGTTTGAAGAGCGGCAGCTGGCTGATATCCTGTTGGGAGCGAATTTGTCCTTTTCCTTCAGCCTTCGCCTGATATTGTACCTGGTCGGCTCTGGCGAGCAGGTCATCCACGGTTTCGTCCTCGAAACGCATCTGCGAGACGCCGGCAGAAAACGTAAGGGAGGGGACATTTTCACCGAGCCCCGCGGACGAGGCGTCCAGCGCACGGCGAAGTTTCAGCGCCACTCCGTAGGCGCCTTTCACAGTCGTCTCGGGAAGCAGCACCGCGAACTCATCGCCTCCGATACGTGCCAGCAGGTCGGTCGACCGTAACACAGCTCGCATCGAGAGGGCGGCAGTTCGCAGCAGTTCATCTCCGAACAGATGGCCGAAGCGATCGTTAACTGATTTAAATCCGTCCAGATCGAGGTACAGCAGCGAGAGCGGTCTGCGGTAGCGTTTGGCACGTGCGAACTCCCGCTCGAGCTGTTCGATCAGGAAGCGCCGGTTGGCAAGATTCGTAAGCGGGTCGGTATGCGCCAGCTGGGAGAGTTCTTCCGTTTTCGTTTGCAGCCGCTGAAAGGTGAGTTCGAGATGCCGGGATTGATTGAAGAGCAGGGCGGCCAGCCCTTGATGCAAGCCAACCTGCGTGCTCAGGAAGAGCACCCAGCTCTCGGTGCTGAAGTCGAGGGTGGGATCGAGCGCGCTCGCGAAGAGCCCGCTCACAAGAAGGGCGCCGGAGGCTAAGAACGAGTAGGCGAAGGTGGCTTTCCCACCGGCGATCAAGCCTGAAAGCATGATCGGGACAAAGAGCAATGCGCTGAAAATGAAGATGCTGCGCGGGTAAAAGAGCAGGTTCATGACCGCCAGCAGCAGGAAGGAAGCGGCCGAGACATGTCCGGCTACGATTGTGTTGCCGGAGTTTGCCATCCTGCGGGTGATCCATATGCTGAAAAACAGAAAGAGGATACTCGCCAGGTCGAAGACCAGGTTGGTGCTCTGCCGCTGCAATCCGATCGTCCACAGCGTCAGGTCAACAAGGGCCCAGGCGCCGAGCAGCACCAGGATGACGATCGTCACCCGCTGTGTGATCCAGATCCGGTAGGTACGCAGTTCTGGATTAAGGTGCTCGAAGGATACGGCGCGCAACCGTTCTAACACGTCCCTTTGCTCTCAGGAAGCCAGAGAAATCGTTACTCGTTCACTTCAGGGATACCGACGATATTGTATCCCGAGTCGACGAACAGCACCTCACCCGTAACTTTGCTCGCCAGGTCTGATGAGAGCCAGACTGCCGCGCCGCCGATGTCTTCGATGCTGATGGGCTCGCCGAGCGGCGCATAGGCTGTAAACTCGCGGTACATACGTTTAAAACCGCTGACACCAGCCGCAGAGAGTGTACGTACGGGGCCGGCGGAGATGGCGTTCACCCGGATCCGATCCCGGCCGAGATCCAGCGCCAGGTAGCGTGTGGTTGCCTCCAGTGCCGCCTTGGCGACGCCCATCACGTTGTAGTTGGGGACGGCCTTCTGCGCGCCGTAGTAGGTCAGGGTGAGCATCGAGCCCCCCGCTCCCATCAGCGGTTTTACCGACCGTGCGAGCACAATATAGGAGTAGACGCTGATGTCCATCGCCTTGCGAAACCCATCACGGCTGGTTTGATGGAACGCATTTCTCTACGAAGGACGAATCGACCGATTTGGCCAGTGGGCGCACGCGCCGCTCCAGCGCATCGCTGGCGTAGGAGAACGCCAGATTCGCCCCATGTTCATGCATCGTTTTAGCGATTCCCCAGGCGATTGAGTGATCGTTGGCCACCCCGAATACGAGTGCCGTCTTTCCCTCCAGCAGTTTCATTAAGCGACCTCCTCCTGTAGCTGATTGGCGAATGAACGTTCGATCCGAAAACGCCATGGCTTACTTTTCCATGGTTCCTCAACTGTATATAAACCCACGCGCGGCCCGCAGGTCACGAACCGATCGCGAATCGCTGGTCCTTCTTCAACGAACAACTCGGACGAAGAAATGCACAGGTCATGCCCGTCAAAGCGGCGATCGATGTCGAAAGCCTGGCATAGCTTGGCCGGCCCATTACAAAGCTCGTGGTCCGGCCGGCCTGGGCGCCGGGAGCGTATGGGGTCCAGGCCTTCGACAGGGAGCACGCCGCGGATGAGCACGGCTGCCGGGAAACCCTCTCGTTCTGTCACGAAATTCAGCATCCAATGCATGCCATAGGTGAAATATACGTAGGCATGACCCGCCTCGCCCCACATCGTTTCATTGCGCTGGGTGCGTCCGACTCTTGCATGACAGGCTTGGTCTTCCATCCCGATGTACGCTTCAGCCTCAGAGATTATCCCTGAGGTCCGTCCGGTGCCGGATTCGAGATGCACCAGGCGCTTGCCCAGCAGATGACGTGCGACCTGCAGCGTGTTGGCCTGGAAGAAGGCGCGTGTCAACCGCTGGGCGTGCTTCACCGTCCGGTTACCAGCGTAGACGGGAGCCGGGATCGGAGCATCACGATTTGCTCAACCTGCTGTTTGGAAACGGGGGTCTTTGCGGATTGTGCGTTCCAACCCTTCCTGCAGGCTGTAACGCGGCTGGTAGCCAAGCTTCTGACGCGCAAGCTGGATGTCGGCGCACATGCGCGAGGGACCGGGATCTTGATCTTCCTTATAGATCCACTCCGCATTCGCGCCGACCGCTTCGAGGACGTATTGGCCCAGGGTTTTGATACTCGTCTCAACGCCGCTGCCGATATTGATGACCAGCTGGTCGATCGTAGGCGCGGTGGCGGCGGCGACCATCGCCTCGACCACGTCATCGAGGAAGACGAAATCACGGGTTTGCTCGCCGTCGCCGTGGATTACGAGCGTACCGCCGCGAGCAGCCTCGCGCAGGAAGTGTGGGACAACCGGTGGGTGAGCAACCGATAGCGGTTGGCCGGGACCGTAGGCGTTGAAGACCCGCAGCGAAACGGTCTCGATTCCCCACAGGACGCCGATCGTCCTGATATAGTGTTCGGCCGCTAATTTTGAGACGGCGTAAGGCGATCCAGGTTGCGGCGGCGCGCTTTCCCCCAGGGGCTGCTGGCCCTTGTCGCCATAGATCGCGCCGGAGGAGATGAAGACCACCCGGCGCACGCCGACATCACGCATGGCCTCCATGACGCTCACGGTTCCCCCGACATTGATGATGTTGTACTCGCGTGGATAGAGGATCGATTCGGGGACGGAGACTTTGGCAGCCAGGTGGTAGACGCAATCGACATCCTGCAACAGCGTCCACAGCTTCGGCCGGTCGGTCACGTCGCCGCGTGTAAAAAGCACGTCGGGCAACAGGCGCGCCGGATCCCCGGCGGACAGGTCGTCCAGCCCGCGTACCTGGTGGCCCTCGCGTGCCAGTCGATTTGCGAGGTTTGAACCGAGGAAACCGGCCGCGCCGGTGACGAGGAAGTTCATAGACCTGATTTCTGATTGATCGCAAGCCAGGTGACGCGGGATTATAACATAGCCGGGTCTCACCTATTGACCGTGGTGTCGTGCTTGGTATCATCAGCGCATGCTCGCGCTGCTCGGTGATATCTGGTACTGGCTGAAACGCATCCTGCTTGTCGCGTTGATGGCTGTCGCCCTCGGCGGGAGCGTGATCCAGGCTCGCGGACAGGAAGAACGCATCTCCCTTATCGCACGACCCTATGAATTTAATTTCGCTGGCTGGACGATTGATGCATGGCTCACTAAGGCTGCTGAGGCCAACCTCGGCGTGCCCGGCTACCTGCACGCCGGGGACGAAAGGCAGATTGTCCTCGACTACCTCGCGGCGGTTGAGGATTATCGCAGCGCCCACGCTGATCTTGAGACTGCCTACGGCAGTCCGGACCTGGCTGATCGGGACACAGTCCTGGCCGAACTGGGATCAAAAGTCCAGCAGCTTGAAGCCCGGGTGGATGGCTTGCGGCCGCTGGCCGAATCCGCGCTCCAGGAGCAGACCACACAGATCCTGGGCGAGTATGGGTTAGGCATGCTCGATGGCCTGCTGCCTCCGGTGCTCTTCCGCATCGCACCACTGCCAAGCGCATTGATCGTCTCCCCGCGGGATGAGATCCGGCAGATCGCGGATATTAACCTCAGGCTCGATACCGGTCTCGAGACTGAGGTTGAGCTCGAGCAGGCGGTCGAATCGCGCCTGAACGTTTCGGCCTTGGTCGTGCCGGTGGGAGGCCTGGGGACATACCCGACGATGGTGCAGGATACGACCAGCCTGTCATGGCTGACGGAGGTTATCGGGCACGAGTGGGTCCATAACTATCTTTCCCTGCATCCCCTTGGACTGCGTTACGGGAAGTCGCCGGAGCTGCGAACGATGAATGAAACGACGGCTTCCTTGCTGGGCGAGGTGATCGGTCGCGAGGTTCTGCGGCGCTTCTATCCTGAATTGATGCCCCCTGAACCCTCGCCGGAAACGCCAGCGCCCGCCCCCGAAGAACCCCCGGCGTTCGATTTCCGGGCTGAAATGCGCATCACGCGCGTGCACGTCGATGAACTGCTTTCGGACGGGATGATCGCTGATGCGGAAGCGTATATGGAAGCCAGGCGGCTTTTCTTTTGGGATCACGGCTACCACATCCGCCGTCTGAATCAGGCTTATTTCGCATTCCACGGCGCCTATGCTGATCAGCCCGGCGGTGCTGCTGGCGACGATCCGGTTGGGACGGCAGTGCGCGATCTCTGGGCACAGGCGAGTTCGCCAGCCCAATTCCTGCGGCAGATGGCGGCGATGCGCAGCGTCGATGATCTGTGGGAGGCAGTGCTACCAATCGCTGATCAGGGCGGCTAAGAGCGCCATCCGCTCGGTCAGGCTGCCAATCTCAACCTGTTCATCTGAAGTGTGCGCCCCACGGCCGATCGCACCCAGGCCATCCAGGACGGGAACACCAAGCTGGGCGACGAAATTCGCATCTGAGCCGCCGCCTGTGCCGCCCTCTTTAAGATCGAAACCGAGCGCGCGGCCGATCTCCCGGGCGCGCCCGAAGGTCTGGAGCATCAGCTCGTCCCGTTCCATCGGAGGCCTGTTCCAACCACCGCGCAGCTCAAGTCGGGCTCCCGGAAGAAAGGGCGTCAGCGCTTCCATTTCCTGGCGGATCCGCTCACCCTCGCTGCGGGTCATGGCGCGCACATCGATGCGAGCCCGGCAATGCTGAGGCACGACGTTCGAGCGCGTGCCACCGCTGATCACGCCGACGTTTACCGTGGTTCCGCGCTCATTGTCCCCCAGCCCTGCGATCGCCTGCACCTGATGCGCCATCTCCAATATTGCATTGATCCCGTTTTCGATATCGCTGCCGGCGTGTGCCGCCGCACCGTGCGCCTCGAGATGGAAGTTCAGGATGCCCTTGCGCCAGGTTTTCAATGCTCCGTCGGGCAGGGCTGGTTCGAGGCACAGGACGAGCGAGGATTGTGTGGCCAACTCCTCGATCAGGTTCTTCGAGCTGCGGCTGCCGATTTCCTCGTCGGAGGTGCACAGCCACGGTTATCGCCATCGCGATGCTGATCTTCATATCGAGCACGCCGGGACCGTAGAGCCGGTCTTCCGACACATTCCAGGGCATGTTTTGGAGGGAGCCCAGCGGATGGACCGTGTCCATATGTGTGAGGAGCAGCATCTGGTCTTCGCCCTCGCCCCAAATGCCCATCCAGTGATCACCAGCCTGGCTCTCTTCAAAATGGGTCAGCTGCGCGCCGCGCCGTTTCATCTCCCCCGCGATCTGACGGCCGAGTTCATCAACCTGTTGCTTGGCGGTTGTGGGCGATTCCTGGACGACCAGCCGCTGGGTGAGGTCGATCAGGTCAGGCAGGCGTGCTTCACACTCTTGAATGGAGAGCAGTGGCATCTGGAGTTCTCCTCATGTTTGCAAACGCATCACTGTGGACTCAGGCAAAGGTCAGGTGCGCTGTAGGCTCGGTTTGCATAGCCGTAGTTGAGTGGCTCCAGCACGCCGGCTGCGTGGGCTGCTCCATACGCCTGGGCAGCGCTGCAGGAGGCTTCCAACCCCGCATTTTCGTAGGCTTCGAATGTGACTTCAGCCAGGGACAGCATATCGGCGGTGTCATTTGTGGCTGAAGCCTGCATGAACTCGAGCGCTCGGCGGGCAGCGCCTGTATTGCCTTGATTGAGGTGGATCGACATCTGCCGAAAGGCGGCGAAAGCGGCCAGCGTTCGCGCGCCGGTTTCGCCGTAGATCCAATCGTCGTACCGGCCGTCTTCAATCACCTGCGTGTAGAGTTCAAGGGCCAGTTCGTAGTCTCCGGCTTGCGCGGCTGTATCTGCGTCGTGCAGCAGGTGAATTCGGAAGCGCGGTGCTCCGAGCGCATCGGGGCCATGAATGAATGCCCCGGCCTCCGAATCCCAGGTCCAGACGCGGGTTCGCTCCCGGTAGGGCCCGGCACCGGCTGAGCTGATTCCTGTTCCCGTTACTGCCAACGACCAGTAGCCGTCTGCTGCAGGGCCGCGCAGGTCGATCGTCGGATTGGGGAGATCGTCGCTTCGACCCTGGAGCAGGTTCCTGAACTCGCCCCTGCTGTACGAGAGCACCCGCAAATCGAGAAAACAAGTATGTGCGCCACAGCTATTGACGCTGATCAGCAGTTCTGGAACCCCATCATCGTTGAGGTCGCTGGTAGAGACGATGCTCGGAAGCCCCGTGAGATCCCCGGGTGGTGAGACGTACGCGAGATCGTATTCCCTCTCATCGCAGATGAAGACAAAAAGCATTCCAGATGACAGACCGGTGGCAGGATCATTCCGGGTGAGGACCAGGGCAAAATCCTCCCATCCGTCTGCGTTCAGATCGATCACCGCACCGGTCTGATCCGCCTGGAGCCCGGTCTGACGACTCTCGAGCGATTCGAGCAAGGTCGTCAGCAGGCCACCGTTGTTCAGGTAATCCAAAACATCCGCCGCCCACGTATGCGGATCATCCAGCCCCGGGACGGGGGGTGAAGCCGGTGGCACCTGGCAGGCCTGGGCTTTGCGCTGCTCTCCGCCAGGAAGTCCTTCCACGGGATTCCCGTCAGCGCCCGACACGGCTCGTGAAGAGGGAGCATTGCAGCCTGACATCACCACAGCCATGAGGGTGATCAGGCAAGCAGCCAGAGGAAGGAGTCGGTTCAGTTTAGGTTGAGGGCTCATGGCATCAGTCTAAAGCCTGGAGCCTTTATAAACAACAGGCAGTGGGAGTCGGGAAGGCATGCGCCGTGACGTATACTGGTATGGATGGATATCGTACTACCGGTTGGAAGCTCCCGCCTTCAACCCGGTCCATTGGATCGGTTCCTGCCTCCAGTGGAGGTCGGAACTGTTGAGCGAACGCTGGAGCTGTATCTGCAGGATGCTGAGCGCCTGCTCGATCCATTCGGCGCGTCGCCGCGCCTGGCGATGGAATGTGCCCGGGCCGGTCGGGAAGTGCTCGTCGCCGTGAACAATCCAGTCACACGCTTTGTCCTGCGCCACACGTTGAAGCCCTTTCAAGTCTCCGATCTTCAAGCTGCCCTGGCGCAGCTGGCTGCTATTCCAAAAGATGAAACACGCCTTGAACCCTTCATTCTCGATCTCTATCGCAGCCACTGCTCCCGCTGCGGGGAACCCGTTCAGGTCGAGTACTACGTCTGGGATAAGGAGCTCGGAGGCCCTTCCCATAAGGTCTTTGCCTGCGAACGATGCGGGTACGCGGGTGAGAGCGCAGCGACTGAGGATGATTGGAATCAGGCGCTGGATTATTCACGCCGCACGCTACAGCATGCGCTGGCGCTGGAACAGGTCGCGCCGGCCGGAGACCCTGACCGGAAGCATGCCGAAGCCGCCCTGGCAATGTATCCTGGGCGGGCGGTCTTCGCGTTGATCACGATCCTCAATAAGCTGGAGCAAGCGCCGATCGAACCGCGCTTGAAGGATGCGGCCGATGCCTTGCTGTTGCAAGCCTTCGACACCGCCAACGCGCTCTGGGGGCACCCGGAGGGCAGGGCGCGCCCGCGCCAGCTGGTCTCATCAAGCCGCTTTCGTGAATACAACGTGTGGCTGGCATTGGAACGCGCGGTTGACGTGTGGGCTGCGCCGGATCCAGGGGTCCAGGTCCGGCAGTGGGAAGATGACGATGCATCCCGGGCCGGTGAGGTTACGATTTACTCTGGCTCGGCGCGCGAGTTGTGTCAGCAGCCCGACGCACTGGCCGGACTCGATGCAATCCTGACCGTGCCTCCGCGCCCCAACCAGGCCTATTGGACGCTTTCCGCGCTCTGGGCAGGATGGCTGTGGGGCCGGGAGGAGGCGGCGCCGATCAAGGTGGCGCTTCGCCGGCGCCGTTATGACTGGGCATGGCATGCGACGGCGCTGCGCACGGTCTTCTCGAGCGTCGCCGAAGCCTTCCCGGTTCAGCGGCTTTCCCTTGTCTATTTCCCCGAGGCCGAGCCCGGTTTCATCGCAGCCGCGTTGGCCGGGGTTGAAGGGGCTGGATTTTCGCTTCAAGGCCGGGCGCTGCGGGCTGACGAAGAGCAGCTGCTCACCCAGTGGGTTCTGCCTAACCGCCGCCCGGCCGAACCCGAGCTCGAGCATCGCGCAAGGGGCATGGAGCGGGCGGTCATCGAGGTGCTCTCGGCGCGCGCCGAACCGACGCCCTACAGCGTGCTGCACGCCGCCGTGTGGTCAGAATTGGCGGGCACGGGCCGGATTGAGCGCGATTGGACCAACCTCCTCCGCCACCCGGTCCAGGCGCTTACCGATGAATTCGAACAACTGCTCCAGAAGCCGTCCATCGTCCATCTCAGCCGAGGCAGCGAACCCCAGAGCGGACTGTACTCGCTTCGCTCCACTCCGGAGGCTGAGCCGCTCTCCGACCGTGTGGAGAGGGAGATCCTGGCGCAGCTGCGCAATCAAAGGCGGGTAAGCAGCCCGGAGCTGGATCAGGAAATCTGCCGCATCTTCACTGGATTGCTCACGCCCGATCGGCGCTGGGTGAGGGCATGCCTGCAATCGTATGCTGAGCCCTCACCCGAGGGCGACGTCTGGAGCCTGCGCCAGGAGGATCAACCGGACAAGCGTGCGGAGGATCGCGAGGACATGCTCAGGTTGCTCCGGGACCTCGGATTGCGACTGGGTTTCGAAGTGCAGATGGATGGACATCTCAATTGGACTGAGACTTCCGGCAAGACGGCGTACAGGTTCGAAGTGCGAGAGACTTCGGCCTGGGGACATCCTGAACGCACCCCGGGACTGGAAGGACTCCTGTTCGTCGTTCCTGGCAGCCGCTCGGGCTTGATCGCTGAACGAACCCGGCGGAATCCCGAGTTCCGCACCTGGCTTGAGAGCGGAGTCAGAGTGATGAAATTCCGCCATGTCCGCCGCCTGCTGGACGAAACCACGTTGACGCGGGATAATTTAGCTCAGCGCCTGGCGATTGACCCGCCGGAACACCAGGACCCCCAGCTGCCATTGCTGTAGCCGTGCGGTGAGAGCATGGCGTCGGCAGTCACCAATTCGAGAAACCTCATGAACATCCTACCGTACCTGGCCGTGATTCTGAGTTCATATTTCATCGGTGCGATACCCTTCGCTCTGTGGATCACACGCTGGAAAACAGGAATCGACGTACGCAGTGTGGGTTCGGGCCATGCTGGCGCGACCAACGCCATGCGTGCAACCGGTTGGGGGACCGGTATCCTGGTGATGCTGCTCGACCTCGCTAAAGGCTACGCAGGCCTATGGATCACCCTGCAGCTGACGCCTGTGCCGGCCATGCTGGGCGTCTCCGCGGCGCTGATCGTCATCGGCCACTGCTGGCCGGTGTTCGCTGGTTTCCGCGGCGGCATGGGCATGGCGTCCGGCGGAGGCGCGCTGCGAGCAGTCTGGCCGCTCGGCTTTATCCTGGGCATTGGCTTGGGCGCGCTGCTGCAGCTCTTGATCAGGCATTCGGCGCGCGGCAACATTGCCACCGCGATCCTGCTGCCGCCGATCTGGGTGCTGTTTGGCGCCAACGGCGGGATGATCGCCGTCGCGATCGGGGCAGGCCTGTTCGTAGCGCTGCGGGCGCTATCGGATTGGAACCGTGTGTATCGCGAGCTGTGGTTTGACCGAGGCGAGTCAGAGCAGGAGCGAGATTAACTTCCCAGCCCTGGTGGGGCTCAGGGGGGTAGAGGCGGTGGATTTAACGTCGGGGAGGGCGTGGCGGTGGCCGTGAACGTCGAGGTCGGGGTGACGGTGGGGGTTTCCGTCACGGTCGGCGTGGGCGTCTCGGTGGGGGTTGGTGTGGGCGTGGGCGTCGGAGTCGGCAGGAGCAGGTTGATGGTGCGGGTGATCGAAGCCTTCCCGCCGCGTTCGCTGCGCACCGTCAGGCGCAGTGAGATGGGGCCGTTCGCAAGGCCAAAATCATCGAAATTGACTGTCCAGAGCAGGCCATTCTGAAGCACCTGGCTGTCGACTCGGGTGATATCAGGCCAGCTTCCCGGATTACGGCCGATTCCGTACTCGATGATCCAATCGCGGAAGTCGCCCGTCGCGCCCGCCTGGCCATAAATTTCGACGACCGGATCGGTGAGGGTCGCTCCATCTGCCGGCTGGCTCAGCGCGAGGATTGGGCGCGGGCTGGAACTGTCGCAGGTGCGGGTCGGGATGAAGAAGAGATCCTTGTCCTCGAAGCCGTTCTCCTCCGCCCAGGCCTGGCCGGCCGAATCCTCCTGCAGCCATTCGCGCGCCCATGGGTCCTGGACTGCCAGTCCAAGCTTCTTCGTCGCGTAATCATCGCACTCGGCCGAGGCCAGCTCCAGGGCGAAGCTGTCGACCCAGACCTCCCGCCACAGGTCTTTGTCCTTGGGCAGCGGGAGCTGATCGCTGGCGAAGATCTCGGTCCGCTGGTTGGGGCACCACTCGGAGGGCTCGGCCCCCGAAACGGCGCAGATCACGCGCTCGACCACTCCGGAAGGTCGCGGGTAGGGTGATGGGATGCCCCCGGTGAGCTGCTCCTGGGCGAACTGCATGAATTCGTTCCAGATCGGGGCGGCTCCGGTCAGGCCAGAGGTGTTGATCATCTCGGTGTAATCGGCGTTGCCAACCCAGACGCCGACGGTGATGTCCGGGGTATACCCGAGCGTCCAGTTGTCGCGGAAATTGTTCGTCGTACCGGTCTTGGCTGCCGCCGGGAACGGAAGGTGGAGCAGTGAATTCGGGCCGAAAGCCGGCGTACGGGCGGCATTGTCGCTCAGAATATCCGTGATCAGATAGGCGTGTTCAGGCCGGATGACCTGTTCGCCTTGCGGCTGGTCGTACTCGTAAACGACAACCCCTTCGTGATCCTCGATACGCAGGATGCCGGTTGGTTTGACCCTGACCCCGAGGTTAGCGAATGCGGAGTAGGCCGAGGTCAAATCGAGCAACGTCACATCGCCACCGCCGAGGGTGAGCGAGAGGCCGTAATCATCGCGCGTGAGCGTCGAGATCCCCAACCGCTGCGCGAAGGAGATGAAACCATCTGGCTGGGGGGTATCGGGATTATCGTAGATGCCGATGAAATCGAGCGTCTTGACCGCCGGGATGTTGTACGAATTCGCCAGGGCATAGCGAGCCGTTACCGGACCATGGAACCGCTCATCATAGTTGACCGGGATGTAGGGCGGGCGGGGATCGTTTGGATTCCCGGAGGGGGGGAACTCCGACGGGACATCCCAGATCAGCGTGGCCGGGGTCCAGCCCTTCTCGAACGCTGCCGTATAGGTCAGCGGTTTGATCGATGAACCCGGTTGACGCGGCCTTATGGACATGTTGATCTGCCCGTCGATTTGCTCATTGTAGAAATCAGCCGAACCGATCATGGCGAGAATCTCGCCCGTGTCAGGTCGGATGGCAACCAGCGCGCCGTTTGTGGCGTGTTTATCAGCCAACGCCTCCACCTGCTGGCGCACGATATCCTGCCCGCGCTGCTGCAGGCGTGGGTCGAGCGTCGTGTACACGGTGAAACCCGAGCGGTAGATGCGTTGCGGATCGTACATCGACTCCAGCTCGGAGCGTATGAAGTTCACCCAGTGTGGGAACCGCATGGTGATATCGGGGGTGGGGAACTCGAAATTCGTGATCTCGGCCGCAGCAACGCCAGCCTCTTCCGGCGTGACGCAGATCGGCTGCTGCGAGTTGCTGACATAAATGCAGCCCTGCTGCAGGCTGGTGTCGACCAGCAGCGTCAGGACCTGGCGGTGGCGTGCGAGCGTCGCCTCACGGTTGGTGTAGATGTCATAGACGGACGGCGCCTGGACCAGTCCGGCGAGGAACGAAGCCTGGCCGAGGGTGAGTTTATCGGCGGTGGTGTTGAAATAGGTCTCGGCTGCTGCCTCGACCCCGTAGGCCAGGTTCCCGAAGAACGATTGGTTGAGATAGAGTTCGAGGATCTCGTCCTTTGTGTAGCGGCGCGTGATCTCGGCCGCAAGCATCACCTCACGCGTCTTCCGGCGGGCGCTGACGGTGGAGCGCTCCTCCGGCGTGAAAAGCAGGTTGCGGGCGACCTGCTGCGTAATGGTCGAGGCGCCTGAGACAACCTCGCCTTTGGTGTAGTTCTGCCAGAGGGCACGCAGCATGGCGAGCAGATCGAAGCCGGGGTGGCTGTAGAACTGCGAATCCTCGGTGGCGAGGATCGCGGCCACCATGTAGGGGGAGATGCGTTCGAGCGGGACGTATGTTCTCCGTCCGGCCTGGGGATCGAGAATCTCATAAAGTAAGTTGCCCTCGCGGTCGAGAATGCGGGTTGTCTCGAACTGCGCGGCGCGGTCCTTGAGATCCTCCACTGGAGGCAATGTCGAGGCGAGCGAAGCGTACTGGTAGAGCCCGAAAGAAACGACACCGATCAGCAAAGCGGCTCCGGCGAAAAGGCCCAGGATGAGCATCCGCAGCATGCACCCCCCGCAGCCGGACCAGCGCCCGGGCCGCCCGGGATCGCGCCTGGACGGATCAGTTCCGGGAACGTAGGCGGACGGAACAACGCGCGTTGCATCGAGATCGGTCACGGGGACTTGCAGAGGAAGAGGTTCTGCAGGTTCGGGAGAGGGCTCTTGTGAGGGGGGCGGTGCTTCGGATGAGGATTCTGGGGCGGCGGGTGTCGCTTCGCTGCCCGGTATTGCGGGCGGCGTCTGCTCGACCTCAGCCATCCATCCCCCGGTCAGATCGGGGATGCCGGTTGGATGCCGGTCGGGGTGAGCCTGTCCTGTATCTTGTTCCTCCCCCTTGGTGGGCTCACCTGACAGCAGCTGGCGGAAGCGCGCTGCGGGTTCACGCTCCGAGGAGCGGTCACCATCGCTCGCTGAAGAAGAAGGATCTTCGAGTTCTTCTCCATTTGTGGTTGAGGGATCTTCTTCCAATGGATCGCTCATGGTTGGCGATTATAGCACCTTGAGGGCGGCGGTCGAACACCTGCCTAATCCGGCCGACTGTGAACGATCACTGACCACTGCCCGCGCATCACGCTCTCATCGGCCTGGTTCTTCACGTCCAGCGCCAGCAGCAGTGAACCGCCACCCAGCCTGGGCAGGGCTTTCTTTTCCGTAACTTCAAGCTGGACGTGGATCGTGTCGCCGATGTACACCGGCTGGCTGAATTTCCAGTCTTTGATCTCCCGGAATGCGATCACCGTTCCCTCGAGCACGCCAGTGCGGACGAGCAGGCCGGAGGCGACTGCCAGACCGAGCAAGCCATGCGCGACCCGCTGGCCGAAGCTCGTGGTTCCGGCGTACTCCGAATCGGTGTGGATGCCGTTGAAATCTCCGGAGATCCCGGCGAAGGCGACGATATCCGCCTCGGTGATCGTCCTGCCCGGGCTGCGTACCTGCTGGCCAATCTCGAAATCCTCAAAATACATGCCGTGCAATTCGGGAAGCATCGTCATCGTCTTCTCACCTCCATCCAGCGGTTCTGATTCTAGCATGACCCATCCCGGGACAGGAGCGTCCATCAAGATTAACTCCTTTTGACGATTTCCGACACGCTCTTTACAATCGAGGTATGCGCAAATGGAATTTGAACGCTGGCGAGATCGCACGTTTTCGCCTGGCGGCGGATGCCCGCCTGCCAGGTATGGACTACGCCGATGATCACATCTGGGATTTGCGGTCTGGAGGCGGCAACCCTGCGGCGCTCGCCGTCGAAACCACCTACGGCTTGCGAGCGCGGGGCATGCGCCTCTTTCCCATCATCACAGTCAGCGGGCAGCAGGCGATCGACCCCAGTACCTTTGCCAGAGAACCTTCCGTCCACACGGTGCTGCCGAATTACCTGGCGCTGAGCTGTCGACCGGTTGCGAACGTGCGGCTCCAGCTCGAGTACTGGGTCCATGATTCTCATGCTCTGCTTGGCCGGATCACGGTAGCAAACACTGGTGACGAAAACCTGGCGATCGATATGCGCCTGAACGCTCTTCTACTTGCTGGCGGAACCGGATCACCGTTTTCCGAATCTCAAATCGACGGAGTTCATGTTCTGGCCGGGAGCGTCGATCGCCTCAAACCGGTCGTCTTCCTGGAGGGTGGAGCGCGGACTCCGCCTTCTGCTTTCCCTGCGCTCAGTGTGAGTACGGCATTGGATCCAGGGCGAAGCCGGGCATGGATCTGGGCGCATGCGGCGGAGCGCGAGCAGCGGGCATCCTTCGATCGCGCACGCATGCTGTGCAACACAGCCTGGGAGCCGAACATCGCCCGGCTGAAGCTGCTCAACGCCGGAATGGTGGAGGTTGAAACCGGCGACGAGACATGGGATGCCGCATTCTGGCTGACACAGGTCGCAGCGTTGCAGGCGTTCACCGGACCGACGCTCCGCAGCCATCACCCCGGATTGGTTGGGCGGCGGACGATTCGTGACGGCTTCTCACCTGCTGGCGACGGATCGGATTACGATGGCGCCTGGGCTGGCCTCGATGCCAGCCAGGCCCACTTCATCGCACGCCAGATTGTGAACTGCGCGCCGGAGCTTGTCCAGGGAGAGCTGCGCAACCGGATCACTGCAGTTAACTCCGAAGGCGAGCTCGATGGATGTCCCGGTCCAGGCGGGCAGCGGGCAGGATGGGAGACCATCCCGCTGCTGGCGGATCTCACCTGGCGCACCTATGAACAAACTCAGGACCTGAGCTTGCTGCAGCAGGCTTATCCGGTCCTGTCAGATTCCGTCAGGCGCTGGCTCGATAAGAGTTGTGATCGCGACCAGGATGGGTTTCCCGAGTGGCAGTACCTGCCCCAGACCGGTTTTAGCGCGTGGCCGGCCTTCGTCGCCTGGCAGCGATGGGGACAGGGGTTGGAGATTGCCAAAGTTGAGCGGCCGGATCTGGCAGCCTATCTGTTTGCAGAGTGTTCGGCGCTCGAGAGGATCGCTGATGAACTCGGTGAAACCAGAGATCAATCCTGGTTTCAGGCTGTCAGGACCAGTTTGCAGGAATCGCTGGAGTACGGCTGGTCGGAAAGGGCGAACTTCTATCAATCGCTCGACCGGGATTTAAACCAACCGCTTCAAGGCGAAAGGCTTGGAAGGGGCAAAGGATCATTCAAGCTGGAGATCAAGCGGGAATTCGATTCGCCAGTCCGGGTGCTCATTCGCACATTCGGCGCGGAGACGAAGGCCAGGGATTTGAAAGTCAAGATCCAGGGCAAAGGCCGGACAAACCGCAAGATGGTGGAGCAATTCACCGGTCGGAAGTTCCAGTGGTTCTGGAAGATGGGCTGTGCAACGGCAGAGAAGATGGCGACTGCATTGGATTGGGTCAAGATCGAGGGTTTAAATGATGATTTCTCGACCGACGTGTGGCTGGCAGATACCACCCGCCAGGACGTCAGCGGGCTGATGCCGCTGTGGGCAGGCATGATCCCATTCGACCGTGCGGTTCGGCTGATCGAAGCGACGCTGCTGGATGAGAGGCACTTCTGGCGGAAATTTGGCGTGCCTACGGTCTCAGCCCGGGATTCGGCGTACAAGCCAGAGCGGGAGGGGAATCCGGGCGGCATCTGGATGTTCGCCAACACATTGATCGGATATGGTTTGCTGCGCTACGGCTACCGCCAACGTGCGGTTGAGCTGGTGAGAAAGCTCATGCCGGCAGTGGTCGAGCGCCTTCAGCGAGAGGGTGATTTCGGAACCTATTACCACCCCGACGAATCGAAGCCGCTTGGCAGCCAGCATGGTTTCGAAGGACTGGCTCCGCTTGACCTGTTCCTCGAATCGCTGGGTTTGAGGTTAAGTGAGCCTTCAAGGGTACGCGTCGAGCCTGGCAATCCTTATCCGTGGCCGATTTCGATCCGCTGGCGTGGGCTGACGGTCAAATACCAGGATGAGCAGGTGATCATCGTTTTCCCGGATGGCGCGTCTGTGCGTGTCAGCGGCGAGGAGCGGCAATGGGTCCTGCAGGAGCAGCGGTAACGCAATCCGGCGTGTGTGATAGAGTCATTGGGTTATGTCCGAACTGATCCAGATCGAATCACTCGTTCTTGAGCTGCTGCTGGTCGTATCGGTAGTTGCCATCCTCGTGCGGCGTTTCCGCATTCCCTATACCGTCGCTCTGGTCGTCGCAGGGCTGGCGCTCTCGTTCCGGGCGAGGCTGGGGATTGAGCTTACTTCTGAGCTCATTCTGGCGCTCCTCCTTCCGCCGCTGGTCTTTGAGGCCGCACTGCATATCCGTTTGCTTGAACTACGGCGCCAGATGGGATTGATCGCTCTACTGGCCATCCCCGGCGTGGTATTGAACATGCTGGTTGTCGGCGGTGTCCTGTCGGTGGGGGCTGGCTTGCCGATCGGCCTGGCGTTCATCTTCGGCGCATTGATCGCGGCGACTGATCCGGTGTCGGTCGTGGCGATTTTCCGGCGGCTTGGCGCCCCGAAGCGCCTCGAGGTGCTGCTCGAATCCGAGAGCCTTTTCAATGACGGCACCGCAATCGTGCTTTTCAGCCTGGCGATTGGAGCCCTGCAGAGCGGTCAATTCAACCTGATTTCCGGCGTGGTCGATTTTGTGCGCGTGGCCGGCGGCGGACTACTGGTCGGTCTGGCGTTGGGATGGCTGATGTCGAGGCTGGTAGCGCAGGTCGATGACTATCTGGTCGAGACCACGCTCACGACGGTTTTGGCGTTTGGCTCATATCTTGTGGCCGAGCAGTTCCACATGAGCGGTGTGCTGGCTGTCGTCGCAGCCGGGTTGATGAGCGGCAGCCTGGGCGAGCGTGAGATGTCCCCGACCACACGCATCGTGCTCACCAACTTCTGGGAATACGTGGCCTTCCTGGCTAACTCGGCGGTCTTCTTGTTGATCGGACTGGATCTCGAGATCGCCTCGCTAATCTCGCGCTGGCAGCTGATCCTGTGGGCGGTTCTGGCCGTTCTCGTGAGCCGGGCGATCAGCATCTACGGCCTGACGCTGGTAGACCGGTCTCTCCCATCCTCCTGGCGGCACGTGCTCTTCTGGGGCGGGCTGCGTGGCGCGATCGCTTTGGCACTTGCGTTGAGCCTGCCGGAATCGATTGGCGGATCACGGGAGACCCTGATTGTTATGGCATATGGCGTGGTGCTCTTCAGCCTGGTTGTCCAGGGCATGACCATGAATCCGCTGCTGAAGAGGGTTGGCTTGATCGTCAAAACCGAGGAGCAGCTCGAGTACGAGCGCCGGCATGCCCGCGCCATGGCAGCCCGAGCGGGCTTCCAGCACCTGCGCCGGCTGAGCAATGAGGGATTGATTTCCGCAGCGACCTGGCGCTCGCTCGAACCGATGCTTGAACAGCGCCTGGAGGTAATGACCAATACCGTCCAGGAGGTGCTGAGGGAATCGCCGCAGCTGCGGATGGAAGAGACCATCAGCGCCCGGCGGGAGATGCTGCGCGCGCAGCGCAGCGCGCTGGGAAACATCCGGCGAAGCGGCGCGATTTCCGATGAGACCTATGGTGACCTGGTAGCCGAAATCGATATGGCCCTGGAGGCCGAACAGGAAGTATGGTTATCCGATCAGGGCCTGGCCGGGGAGGACCCGAATATCTGCCAGCTGATCTTCGTCGTGCTCCAAACGCGGGATCTGGAGTCGGCAGCCAGCGCGCTATCCATGCGCGGCATACGCGCCACGCAAATAAGCAGCTACGGTGGATTCAGCCGGGAGCGGAATGCCGTCCTGGCCATTGGCATACCGGAAGGCATGCTGGAGGACACGATTGAGCTACTCGACCGGGTCTGCAAGGGTAGATCGGCCCTGATTTCCCTTCCACATGTCCTCGATGCGGATGGGAAAAGCGAAAAGAAACGCGTCGATCTGCGCGCGGCCACTATCTTTGCCCTTGATGTTGAGCGATGTGAGGTGATCTAACGTGAAAATGATACTTGTCATCGTGCGCAACGAAGACCGTGACGCTGTCCTTGACGCGCTGATCAAGGCGGACTTCAGGGTGACCTATATCGCCTCGACCGGTGGTTTCCTGCGGCGTGGCAATACCACATTGCTGATCGGTACTGAAGCGGAACGCGTCGATCAGGCGATGGAGACCATCCGCAATGCCTGTTCGCCCGCGCCCGATGGTCTTCGCCGAGCGACGGTTTTCGTTCTCGAGCTCGACAACTTCACCCAGCTCTAGCCCTGATTGGGGTCGACGAACCCCATTGTTCCACGAATTCATCAATAAATGAAAAGCTGCCCCGGACGGCAGGATGGAAGCTGTCATGCAGCCGCTGTTCAGCCGGGTTGCTGGTGAAAAGATTCGACGCGATAGGTCGAGATTTTGACCGGCAGCTCGCACCAGGCGTCGATTGGGAGCGCCGCCTTGCGGCACAACAGCTCGAGGAACTGTTTCGGGTCTGTAACGCGTTCCCACACCTGAGGCAGAAAGGTCGCGCGCTGACGTCCGTATTCAAGGATGACCCCATCGACTCCGGGCTGCAGCAATGTCAGGAGAACCTGTGGATCGGAAAATTCCAGCGGTCTGGGGGCTGAGAGAACCGAGATCTCAATGCTCAGATCCGGGAGCTCAGCTTCGACGACGGGGGGGAAGCGAGGATCATCCTTCGCCGCAGCGCTGGCCCGCAGAATGACATCTTCAGCCAGCGGGAGAACGGCCTGGAGCGTGCCGATGCAGCCCCGCAAGCGGTCGCCGATGGTGAGCGTAACGAAGGATGCTCCGGTTTCCTTCAGGCGTGCGGGAAGATTGGGCCATTCCGGCGACGGCAGCGGCAGCGCACGAACAGTTGCCAAGACGCTTGCGCGAGCGAGCTTCAGGAGCTTATCTCGTTCGAAGTTGGAGAGGATCGGCATTAAGAACCCTTGGCGCCTAGCGTGCGGTAGGCACGGTCGAAGTATAGCAGCGGCTCGTCCTGATCGAGAATATCTCCGCTTCTGACTTCGGCGATGAACACGGTGTGCGTGCCCGCCAGAAGCTCATCCACCACCTTGCAGTCGATGAACGCCAGCGTTCCTGATGGGATGGGATGGCCCGATGGAGAGGTGTGCAGTTCCAGACCTTCAAAACGGTCCGTACGTTCAGGCTCGCGGCCTGCAAACCGGTCGGAGGTCTCGCGCTGGTTCTCAGCGAGAATCGAAACAGCAAAGGAATGCGTTTCAGCGACGAGCTGGCACGTTGCGCTGGCCGTTTCAAGGCTGACCAGGATCAAGGGGGGCGTGAGAGAGACCGAGGTGAAGGAGCTTACGGTCATTCCCTGGCGCTTGTCCCCTTTCGCCGCGGTCACCACGGTGACTCCTGTAGCCCACTTCCGCATGATACGGCGCAATTTCTCCGATGGTATGCTCATCCCGATTGACTCTCTTCAGGCATTCAGGATCACATCCTCGCTTGATCCCGGCCATGTGGATCGGCTTGTTCTTTCGCATTTGTCAGCAAGTGCAGGATTGCCGGAGCGAAATCGCTCAGGTCATGCAGCCGGGCCGCTATTTCGCTCCGCAGTGCCTCGGGACCGATGAACAGGCCCGGCACGAGATTCCGGGTGTGGTTGCGCTGGCTGAGGTCCTCGAGATTGCCATGATCTGAAACGATCGCGATTATATTCTCTTCGGTGCGCCAGGCGGCGACGAGACCGGCCATCACGGCATCAAACCGTTCGAGTAGTGAAAGCGCCTGGGCCATGTCCTGTTTGTGCCCGGCGTAGTCGCTGGGCCAGAAGTCAAACCAGCAGAGATCATAGCGCTCGGCGAGGCTGGATAGCAGGCTTCCGGCCTCGGCGGGACTGTAGACTGGAGCCGGAGGAAATCCGGGCTGGGCTGCCCAGCCTTCCCCGGTGAAATCAACGGACAACGCCCGGCCGGACTGAAGATCCTCGGCGGTCAGTAGCGGCAAGCCAGCCGCGTTCACGGCAAATGGGATCGCTGAGTAGAGCCGGCGGCCCGAGTCGATCGAGGCGAAATACCCCGGCGGGTAGGCGTTCAGGAGAGCTGCCGAAAGCCCCAGGCGCAGCACCTGCATGAACAGGTTGTCGTCCTCAAGGATGCGCTGGATCGGGGGGTTGGGCTTTGGCCCGTAGTGCCCGCCAATCCGGGAGGGCACATTGAGACCGGTCAGCAGCGTCGCCTGTCCTGAGGCTGATTGGGGTGCGCCCTGGACGCCGAGATTGGCGTCCAATGCCAGCAGCGTCGCCTGGCGGGTGACAAGGGGCGCCACATCATCCACAAGCCGATGGCCGTCAAGCAAGCGAGAGAGGGTCGGCATGCTGGCCGCCGCGAACGGGTTGATCTCCGGATCCGGCTCACCCAGGCCGATTCCATCCAGGAACAAGACCAGTATTTTTACCATCAGGGTTTTCGACGCATTTGATACCATGCAGAAACACGATCACGATCAGTGCCATGATTGAGAGAGAGCACGCTGAAAGCAGGATTAAAAATCCGCTGGATGTCCCTCTCGCTAGGCGGCCAGGCTTCTTCATCTTCCGGACCGGCGAGAAAGGTGTAGAGCAGGTAGTCCCCTCCGGGCGGCAGCAGCTGGACCAGCCTGTCGGCATACGATGGGCGTTTTTCATCCGGCAGGGTATGAAAGCAACCGATATCGAGCGCCAGATCGAAGGGTCCTAAGAGCCCGGGAAGTTCCGCTACATCGAGGCGGCGGAAGTCCACATTCACGCCCGCACGGCGTGCTTTACGGCGGGCGCGGCGAATGGCCAACCGCGAGAGGTCAACGCCGACGACAGTCCAGCCGGCGTGTGCCATTTGGATGGAATTTGTCCCCGTGCCGCAGCCGAGGTCAAGCGCGCGGCCAGCGGGTGTGGACTCCAGGTAGTCGAGCAGCTCCGGCGGCGAGATTCCTGTATCCCAGGGTGCCTTCCCAAGCAGATAGCGCAGTTCGAAGAATAGATCCCTGATCAGCGTGGGGCCTCCATACTGTCAGCCACGTGCTGTGGATCAAGGGCGCCGACGCTGCGCCAGATCTCCGTGCCCGACCGATCGATGAAAACAAACGTCGGAGTGTACTGGAAGCCGTAGTGCGCCAGCAGCGGTTCAGCGGCCGGATCGAGCACGTTCACCTGCACGACCTGCAGCTGCGAGCCGTACTCGCGTTCAATCTGGGTGACGGTTGCTTGTGCCGCTATGCACCCCAGGCAGTATGGGCTTTCGAATTCCAGGAGAGCGGGGAGGGGGCGATCAGCGCCCGGCAAGAGTTCGGCCTGGTCGAAGGCGCTCCCCGGGCCGGGGTTGAAGATCCAGTAAGCAAAGACCAAACCGAGCAGCAGCGCGCCCAGCGCTGCCCAGCGCGTGGTTGCATCTCCCCTGCGCAGTATGATCCAGCCCAGGATGACAAACGTCACTCCGGCTAAGATCAAGAAAGAGAATTGGTTTACGAACTGCATGCAGTACTCCCCTGGCTAGAGCGGATTGTATCATCTGCTGTTGCCTCGCGGCGCTCTTTGGTCTCGTCCGGGCTTGTGACTGTCTTTACAAGACCCCTCTCCTCCTTTAGAATTCATGGGTCTTAATCAACTCCAATCGAGGATCCCCAATCCATGAAGGAATACGCAACCGATTTCATCCGCAACATTGCCCTCGTAGCGCACAGCGGGGGTGGAAAGACCATCCTGTCTGAAGCTTTGCTGTTTACAACGGGCGCCGTAACCCGCATGGGCAAAGTCGAAGAGGGCAACACCATTTCGGATTTCGAAGAAGAGGAGATCCGGCGCCAGCTTTCACTCTCAACAGCCATGATCCCCATCGAGTTCAACGACCATAAACTCAACGTGCTGGACACGCCCGGTTACACAGACTTCATCGGCGAGGTGATCTCGGCGCTGAGCGTCGCCGACAGCGCACTCGTCCTGGTCGATTCGGTAGCCGGAGTCGAGGTCGGAACCGAGGTCGCATGGGATTACGCCGGCCAGTTTGGGATGCCGCGCATGGTCCTGATCTCGAAGATGGACCGTGAGAACGCCAATTTCCAGGCTGCACTGAACTCGGTCCGGCAGCTGGCTGGAGATGCCACGCTTGTGCCGGTGCAGCTTCCCTGGGGAGAGAAACAGGAATTCAAGGGCGTGATCGATCTCTTCACAATGAAAGCCCGTCCCGGCGAAGGAGAAGCGAAAGAAGCGATCCCGGACGAGTACGCAGAACAGGCTGCGGAGGCGAGGGTCACGCTGGTCGAAGCAGCCGCTGAAGGTGACGATGCACTGCTCGAGAAGTACCTCAACGGGGAGGAGCTGACCGCCGAAGAGGTCGCGCGTGGCTTCAAGCAGGCAGTCCGTTCTGGCAGGTTCATCCCCGTTTTTGTGTCCGCGGCGTCAGATGCAATCGGTGTGGTTCCTCTGATGGAGGCGATTGTAAATCTAATGCCGTCCCCATCGCAGGCGCCTGTCCGTAAGGCGCAGGGTGCAGCCGGAGATGAAGAGCTCAAGTCGTCGGACTCAGACCCGCTGGCGGCCTATGTCTGGAAGACAACGGCTGACCCGTTCGTAGGCAAACTGACCTACCTGCGTGTTTTCTCCGGCACGCTCTCATCCGACACGCGCGTCTGGAATCACTCCAAGGGTGAAGAGGAACGCCTGGGAACGCTGTATGTACTGCGCGGCAAGGAGCAGCTCAGCGTGGAGAACCTGCACGCCGGCGATATCGGCGTTGTCTCGAAATTGGGTGAGACCTCAACCGGCGATACCCTGGGTGAGAAAGGCCATCCACTGACGATTCCGATGCCGGAATTTCCGAATGCGCTCTATTCGGTCGCGGTTTCGCCCAAGACGCAGGCCGACTCAACCAAGATCAGTCCGACTCTTAACCGTCTGACCGAGGAAGATCCGACCTTGAGCTGGCATCAAGAACCAAGCACGAACCAGACCATCCTGCAGGGGATGGGAGACCAGCACATCGACGTTGCCATCCGTAAAGCCGAATCCAAGTTCCAGGTCGGGTTGGACACAGAAATACCGCGCGTTCCATACCGCGAGACAATCACAAAATCCGGCAGCGCTCAGTACCGGCACAAGAAGCAAACCGGTGGCGCGGGCCAGTTCGCCGAGGTCTATCTGCGGGTTGAACCGCTTGAAGAAGGCGACTTTGAGTTTGTCAACGAGGTCTTTGGCGGTGCGATCTCCCAGGGCTTCATGCCGGCGATCGAGAAGGGTGTGCGCGGCGTCATGAAGCAGGGCGTCGTCGCAGGCTATCCGGTCGAAAAGGTGAAAGTCGCCGTCACGGATGGCAAGGAGCATCCGGTTGACTCGAAGGCGGTCGCCTTTGAGGTCGCCGGCCGGGAAGCTTTTAAACTGGCTGTTGCTGACGCAGGTCCGGTAATGCTTGAGCCAATCATGAATGTTCGCATCACCGTTCCCGAAGCAAACATGGGCGACGTGCTCGGCGACCTGAATACGCGCCGGGCGCGTGTGCAGGGCATGGAGACCGAGCGCGGACGGAGTGTGGTGACGGCTCAAGTGCCGCTGGCGGAGATGCAGCGATACACAACCGATCTGCGCTCCATCACGGGTGGACGCGGCATATTCTCGATGACGCTCGACCACTATGAGGTGGTCCCCCATCACGTGGCGGACGAGCTGATCGCGGCCCGCAAGAAAGAACTGAACAAAGAAGAAAACGACTAACCCCTGGGCAGGCCAGGCGTTCTGGCCCGCAGCATGAGGTCAATCAGATGCAGGGAACCAGGATTCCACTTGCACTTTTGATCGCCTCAGTCGTTGCGTTTGTGCTGGGGATCTGGCTGGCGCTCAGCGGACTGGCCTTACGCTTCTTCGGAGCGCTTCCCTCCGGCGCAGGCATCATCGGGATCCTGGCTGATACATCCTTCGGGCCCGACTTCTACGCGAACATCGCGGTCGAAACTCAAGCCTGGGTACGCATCGTCGTCGGCACCGCTTTTGCCGGCGGGGTGGTCGGGCTCTGGCTCCGTCAGGCTTGGGCATTCCGCAGCACACTTCTGCTTTGTGCGCTGGCAGCGACATTCTCCGGGCTGGCTTTGATCGCCGTTCCGCTCATTCTTATCTGCCTCGCCACCCCCTCAACCCGCAGCCGCATCCAGCCGGCGCTTGGATCTAATGCCAGCCAGGTATCTGCCTGAGAGCTTCATCGACGAATCGGTCGAAGTCGGGTTCGACCAGGAACCACTCCTGGAGAAAAAACCGGGCGCACCGGATCGCTTCAATTGGCGTGGTGAGACCTTCGAGAGCGTGGAAACGATTCAGGAATGGTTCGACTATGGCCGCCGTGGCCGCATGAGCAGGAACATGAGCCCGGCTCATCTGCGTCAAGCCGAACGCGGCGGATCGTGGGGCGTTGGCCGCTTCTACTTTCGGATCCGGGTCGAAGGCGGCCGCATTTTCGATCTGTACTACGACCGTGCACCGAGGGACGCTTCGGACCGGAGCGGTAACTGGTTTTTATGGCGCGAAATGCGCGAGACGACCGACTGACTGGATGCGCGAGTGGCCACGTCACAACCATGAGACCCTGCCATCCAGAAGCGGCGGCGCGGCGCCGCCGTGTCCCTCTTTCTTCCCCCCCGCCTTCCGCCGGCTTAATTCTGCTGTTTGCCTTCGATGATGGCCAGCAGGATGGCTGCAGCCAATCCCAGGCGGCGATCGAAACCCTCGCCTTCGCTCCGGAAGTCAATCCCGAGTTCGTAACGGAAGAAGTGGAAGTGCTGCCGGAAACTGGCTGCAGACCTGCCATCGGCGAGCAGGATGTCATACTGCTGGGGCAGAAGCGTGCCAAGCAGCAGCCTGCGCAGCAGGGCGCGTCCGAGGCTGTCTTCATGCATGACCCCGATCGGTTGATCATAGGGATCCAGAATCTCCCAGGTGTCCTGGGTCAGCGAGCGCCAGCCCTTACGCCGCAGCACGCCGATCTTCTGCCCCATCGTTGAATCGATGACGTCGTAGGCTGCGGCGAAATCGATCACCTGCCGGGCCTGGATCCAGAGCAGCTCGCGAGTCCTGCTCTCATCTTCGTAGGCGCGTATGTCCTCCCGCAGCTTGAACATCTTCTGTTCTGAATACAGGACCAGGCTTCCTTCAGGCCCATAGATCCTGATCTTGCCGGTCAGGGCCAGAACCTGGCGCTTGAGTTCATAGTGATGATGTGAAAATGCCGGATGCATGGCATGCCCTCCATCCGATGAGTAGTGACGCATTGTCACTGCACCTGGTCATATTGTCTGAGGTCCCTGGCTCCTGCCGTTCAACCCCACCCAGGCGAAGATGCGTGGGGCGAGATACGTGACCCACAAGCCGACAGCAGCGTAGCGGATATACCGGAAGAGATAGGCCAGGGGGGTGTGGCCGGAGGGGAATACAGCTCGCAACCCCAGGTAAAGCCCGAGCAGCCCGGCGAGGCCGATGGCGTAGCGCAGCAGGAACACGCCAATCCCTGTTCGCGGCGCGTAGCCTCCCCAATCCACGAGCAGAACTGCACCAATCCCCAGTCCGAGCAGCGTCCCGGCAGCGGTGATTGTATCGGTCAGGCCTTGAGGTTCGATCGGATCGGAGCCCGGCACAAGTGCTGCCGCCTGCGCCGCCCATTCCGGCGGGATGATACGCCCTGCGCTGCTCCAGTAGGCGAGCAATCCAAGCAGCAGCACCAAGAGTGAGAGGGATGCAGCTGCCATCAAGCGCCCGGTGAGACTCATTCCCGCTAGCCAGCGGCGGATGGGCTCATCGAGCATGACGAGCAGCCAGAGGATCAACAAGCCGATCGCCCACCCGATGAGGATATCGGTCGGGAAGTGGACGCCCAGGTAGGCACGCGATACGCCGATCAGGAGGATCAGGACGACCAGCAGGATCCGCAGCCAGGATCGCCTCACAAGCGCAGCAATCCTTCCCCAGAGCACGACCGCGTTCTGGGAGTGCCCGGAGGGGAGGCCAAAGCTTGTCCCCGAGCTCAGCGCTCTGATCTCCCTGCTCACCCAGTACGGCCGCGGCAGGCCAAACACGAGTTTGAGCGCGCCGTTGATCCCCGCGCTCAGGAGTAGAGCAAGGCCAATGCGAATGCCCAGCCCGATATCAATCCACCACAGGAACACAGGCAGAATCAGCAGGTAAAACTGTTCGTCGCCCAGGAACGTGATGGTCTTCATGATCGGCGTCAGCCAGGATCCGAGGCTTTGCAGCCACGCGATGACCGGAATTCCCCATTCAAGAATCGGCGGCATGATGGTTTTCTCCTTCCGGGGATGGTTGGCGGAAGACTGATTGTTCCATCAGGGTACGATTTGCCGGGTGGTGCTGGTGCTAGCGCATATCATCCAGCGACTGCACGAAATCCAGGGCTGTTCCAAACACCTCGTCGCGTGAGATATCACAGGTGATGATGTGATTGCTCACTTCGACAGTAAATTTACTGACCCTGGCGTTGACCAGCGCCGTTTCCAGATTCTCCATATCGGAATATGGAATGAAATCGTCCTCGAGCGAGTGCATAAGCAGCGTTGGAGCACGGACATCGGCCAGTGCGGCTTGCATCGCTTGCACCAGCAGCCCGAACTCACGGGCGGCGCGCAATGGATAGCAGTCGTACTGGACGCGTCGGGCTGCGGCGGTCGGGTCACGCCAATCAGGCGGACCTTTCTTCAGCCGGGGAAACACCTTGCTCACCGGGGCGAGGATCGGATAGAGCAGCCTGAGCGCAGGGATGGGGGGCAGCCTGAACGGGGTCGACATGGTCACAATGCCATCGACGGGCAAGCTCGCTGCCAGGAGCAGCGAGAGGCAGCCCCCGGTCGATGAGCCCATCAGAACAATGTGCTTGCAGCGGCCCTGAAGCATATCGTAACCATCTTCCAGCGAAGCGAGCCAATCGGTCCAGCGGGTGCGGGCGAGGTCCTGCCAGCGGGTTGCGTGGCCTGCGAGGCGCACGCCGAGCACCGAATATCCCGCGTGGGATAGGTGTTCCCCCAACTCACGCACTTCCTGCGGAGTGGCAGTAAAGCCGTGGGTGAGCAGGCAGCCGGTGTCGCCCCCGGGAAAGAAGAAGGGCTCGCCGCCGGGCAAAATGTGGCTCACGCCGCTTCTCCGCTGAGGCTGTGCACGAATTCGGTGATGAGCTCATACACCTGAGTCCGGGCTGCGTCGCGCACGATGTTGTGTCCGCTGCCGGTGATGCGGATCAGTCTTTTGTCCTGGCTGCCTAACTGCGCCAGATAGGATTCACCGTGTTCGGGTTGAGCTACGGGATCTCCATCCGAGTAGATCAGGCGTGCCGGACAGCTGACATCGCCAAGGTGGCTCTTCACGCTCCGCTGGAGCTTCATCAGCTCCCCGACGGCGTGCAGCGGCTGCACCCGGTAGTGCACGTTGATCACTTCGGCGTCCTTATCCACCCAATCAGAAGGTTCGTTCGGTGTACGGTAACGCCAGACCCGCTTGAGCAGCGGCAGGATGGGGTAGAGCAAGTCGGCCGGAGGTGGGAGCACCCAGGGTGTAGACATGACCACCAGGCCGGCGAGCGGAACGGAGGCTGCTAGGTCCATCGCCAGCATCCCGCCCATCGATAGCCCGACCGCAACTTGCTGGCTGGTGCAGCCTCGAAGGTAGGCCAGTCCGCTTTCGACATCCGCCTGCCAATCCTCTTTGC
>JARRJK010000006.1:96055-111407 GCA_037379555.1 Anaerolineales bacterium
CCGCCTGCCAATCCTCTTTGCGCACCCGCAGCAGGTCGGATGGACGGGTTCCATGGCCAAAAAGGCGCACGCCGAGCGCGGTGATGCCGTGAGCCGAGAGATGCTGCCCCAGCCAGCGCATCTCCTCCGGCGCTCCGGGAAAGCCGTGGATCAGCAGGCAGCCCGGCTCGCCGCCGGGGAGGAAAAAGGGATCGCCGCCGGGGATCAGCACTCTCATGGAAGCTCGCTCAGCCCGCGTGGCAGACTGCTCAGCACCTGCAATCCGCCTTCGGTGATAGCCACGTTATCCTCGATGCGCACGCCTCCCTCGCCGGGAAGATAGATCCCGGGCTCGATGGTGAACGTCATGCCCGGCTCAAGCCGCAGGGAGTCACCGGCACGGACCCCCGGTGGTTCGTGCGCTTCGAGACCGATGCCGTGGCCGGTGCGGTGGGTGAAGTACTCGCCAAAGCCGCCTGTCTCAATCACCGATCGAGCTGCGCGATCGACCTGTTCCACGGCGACCCCTTGGTGCGCCGCCTGGCGGGCCGACTGGTTGGCGTGTTCAACGAGCTCGTGGATCTTCCGCATTCGCTCTGAGGGCGGTCCGACCGAGAACGTGCGTGTAAGATCGGAGATGTAGCCCTGGTAGCGAGCGCCCCAATCGATGATGAGCATGTCGCCCTGCTGCAGCTTGCGGCTGGTGGGCGTGGCGTGGGGCAGGGCACTGTTCGGGCCGGAAGCGACGATCGGGGCGAAAGGCAGATCGGGCTCCGAGCCGGCGCGCAGCAGCTGCACGATCAGTTCGGCGGCGAGTTTTTCTTCGGTCATCCCCTCGGTGATAGCCGGGAGGGTTTTCTGGATCGCCGTCTCGGCGATCAGCACCGCCTGGTGCATATGCTGGATCTCTTCCTCCGATTTCCTCAGCCGCAGCTGGCTCAGGATATCCCCAGCTCCCACCAGCTGCCAATCTGGATTCGACTCGCACAGGAGCTCTTGTTCGTAGAAGCGCATGCGCAGCGGCTCGACACCCAGGCGGTTGGCGGTGTGGAACAACTGGGAGGCCTCGCGAAATGCGCTCACGCGATCGGCGTCCGCTTCGCCGTAGGCGAAACGTGCAAGGCCGGGCAGGGCTTCGGCTGCCCGGTCCGCCTCCAGTTCGGGCAGTACGATCGCCGGCTCCCCTTCAGCCGGAACGAAGAGCACGGTCGGCCGCTCCATCAAGTGAAAACTGAGGCCGGTCAGGTAGTAGAGATTGGACCCGGGGAGCAGTGCCAGCAGGTCGAGTTCTGCCTGCTGCATGAGTCCCTGGAGCCTGTGCAGCGCATCATCCATTGGCTCACCCCTTCACCTGAGATTATAGCTTCGACTGCCCACGCTGGGAATCGCGGCAGATCTCGCATCGAGCATCGGGTGAGCGCGCGGGATTTGCAATTCGGACTAATTAGGTATAAATTTTTTCCCAAGGTATTTAACTTCGATCCACATACAAGGAGGCTATCATGCGCCGCCCGTGCACGCGCCTTTGGGCCGGGCTGATACTCTTCACCACACTTATCATCACTTCCTGCAGCACCAGCTCTGAACCCTCAGCACCTTCGCCAACTCCGCTGCCCCCTGAGCAGGCTCTCCCCACAGCCACAGAAGCAGCACCACCAACGGCTACTCCACCCCCGACAATACCCAGTGTGGTCCACAGCATACGGCCAGGCGAGCCCGGGCTGCGTAATTCATACCTTGATGACGTCGATGCACAGGCGGGCTCCAAGGGGATTTCCTTTGGCGATATCTTCGCCGCCAATCGTTATGAACGTCCGTTTCAAGCCGGTGACATGGTCCTCCGTCCGGAGATCGACATCACCTCGGCGGAAATCACTTTCGACGAGCAGTGGTATTACTTCACGATCGATCTCCAGGCTCCGCCGGCGGAGGGACAGAGATCTCCCTATTACGCCCTCGAAATCGATCTCGACCGGGATGGCCGCGGTGACTGGCTTTTCGCAGTCGAGGGCGGGCTTACAGATGGATGGACGACGGATGGCGTGCGCGCCTGGCAGGACGCCAATGGGGATGTTGGGGGTCCGACACCACTCGCGGCGGATGGTGAGGCTGCAGACGGCGACGGATACGAGCTACTTTTCTTCGACCAGGGTTACGGTGAGGATCCGGATGCAGCCTGGGCGCGAAGTCTGCCAGGTGGGGGGAGCGGGATGCAGTTCGCTGTCAAGCGGGATGTGCTCGAAGCGGACGCGGGATTCCTGTGGAGCGCCTGGGCGTCCGCCGGGGCGCTCGATCCCTCGGAATTCGATCTGAACGATCGCATCAGCGCCGCAGAGGCTGGATCGCCGATCCTCGGCGACGCCGACTATCCGCTGCAAGGTCTGGCGCAGTTGGACAACACCTGCCGCATGTACTTCGGCTTCACGCCGACCGGAAACGAGCCGGGGGTGTGTGCTTTGCCCTATACACCTACCCCGGAGCCGAGTCCGACGCCGGCAGCGACGGCGACGCTGGAAAGAGGGGTGCTCTATGGCCTGGTCTGGACCGATAAAGATCTGGATGGGGTCAAGGACAGTGGTGAACCACCACTGACAGTCTTCGTCTCGGTTACATCCGGGTCCTGTCCGTCACAGGGTGGAGGAGGCATCCTCTACCAAACCCGGTACATTGAATATGGGATCAACTACTGGATCGAGAGAGCTCCCGGCACATACTGTATCCAAGTCGGGTATCCTGGCCAGAGCACGACCGGTGGGAGCACGCGCACCGTGGATGTGCCCGCCGGTGGACAGGTCCAGGTCAATTTCGGGTATGCTGAGCTCAATTAACGGTTGCAGGCGAAGCGAGATCCCCCATGCAAGCTGGCTTGAACGAAGATAGGCGTTGCTTGACAGTCATCTCACCGCTCAGGTACAATCCTCGCACCCATGGGGGCCTGTAGCGCAGTTGGGAGCGCGCATCAATCGCACTGATGAGGTCGCGGGTTCGAATCCCGCCAGGTCCACCTCGCGAACTTTCCATGGGCCCATAGCGCAGTTGGGAGCGCGTCTCAATGGCATTGAGAAGGTCGTGGGTTCGAATCCCACTGGGTCCACCTTTCAACTGAATAGACGGCCAGAGCAGGAGCAGTAGGCTATCCGTCAGCGAGCCGGGGAGGGTGCAAGCCCGGCGGGGTGTCTGCGGAGCATCGGCGGCTGAACTCGCCTGCTGTCCTTTCGTAGGACAGGCTTCTCCGGTGAACCAGCAGTAGCCGGGGGCGGTACGCCCGTTATCGCGACCGAGCGGCTTGAAATCGTTCAGGCAAGCAGGGTGGTACCGCGGAGCTTCCCTTCGTCCCTGAGGAGACGGAGGGATTTTTGGTTAATCTGACAGCGCCGACACTGCGGACAAAGAACAGTGCGGTGAGGAGGCGATATGGAAGAGCGTTACAAACCGGAGGAGATCGAGCCGCGCTGGCAGGCCCGCTGGGAAGCGGACCAGCTGTACAAGGCCGAGATCGACCATCAGCGCCAGAAATATTATTTCCTCACGATGCTTCCTTACACTTCAGGTGATATGCATATCGGGCATTGGTTCGCCATGACGCCCTCCGACGCGCGCGCCCGCTACCTGCGCATGCGCGGCTACAACGTGATGTTCCCGATCGGTTTCGATGCCTTCGGTCTGCCGGCGGAAAACGCTGCGATCGAGCGCGATATCCATCCCAAGCAATGGACCTACAAGAACATCGCCAATCAGCGCCGGCAGCTGCGCAGCATGGGCGCCATGTGGGACTGGTCACGGGAAGCGATCTCCGCCGATCCATCCTATTACCGCTGGACGCAGTGGTTCTTCCTGCAGTTCCTCAAGAATGACCTGGCTTACAAGAAGCTCTCCCCGGTCGATTGGTGCCCGCATTGCAACACAACGCTGGCGCGCGAACAGGTCATCGGCGAGAACCGGGTGTGCGAGCGCTGTAAGACACCCGTCATCAAGAAAGACCTGGATCAGTGGTTCTTCCGCATCACGCGTTATGCGGATGAGCTGCTCGATTTCAGCCTGCTGGATTGGCCGGAGACGGTCAAGACGCTGCAGACCAACTGGATCGGCCGCAGCGAAGGCGCCAGCGTGCGCTTCGAGACCGAAGCCGGTGACCCGATCGAGGTCTTCACCACCCGCCCGGACACGCTCTGGGGAGCGACCTTCATGGTATTGGCTCCCGAGCACTCGCTGGTGGAAAAGCTCACGACGGACGAGCAGCGCGAGCAGGTTGAGGCCTACATCCATCAAGCCGCCCGCCAATCTGACATCGAGCGCGAAGCGGTTGACAAGGAGAAGACCGGAGTCTTTACCGGCGGGTTCGCGATCAATCCCGTCAACGATGAGCGGATTCCGGTCTGGATCGCCGACTACGTCCTGATGACCTATGGCACCGGCGCGATCATGGCGGTTCCGGCTCACGACCAGCGCGACTTCGAGTTCGCCCGCAAATACGATCTCGAAGTGCGTCCGGTCATCCTGCCCAAAGGTTACGATTCACTGGATGGTGACGAGATGAGCGAGGCGATCCCGGCCCATGGCGAGATGATCAATTCGGGGCCGCTGAGCGGGACGCCGGGCGACGAGGCCTTCGAGCGTACGATCGATTTCCTGAAGTCAAAGGCTGTGGGTGAGTTTTCGGTAAATTACCGCCTGCACGATTGGCTGATCTCGCGCCAGCGCTACTGGGGCGCGCCCATTCCGGTGGTGTACTGCCCGGAGTGCGGCATCGTGCCGGTTCCAGAGGACCAGCTGCCGGTCGAGCTGCCGGATGATGTCGAGTGGCGGCCGACGGGAGAGAGCCCGCTTAAATTCCATCCGACCTGGAAAACCACGACCTGCCCGGATTGCGGCGGGCCGGCCGAACGCGAGACCGACACGATGGACACCTTCATGTGCTCATCGTGGTACCACCTGCGCTATCTGAGCCCGGGGTATGACAAGGGACCTTTCGATCAGCGTGAATATGATTACTGGATGCCGGTCGATACCTACACCGGCGGGGTCGAGCACGCCACGATGCACTTGATCTACACCCGCTTTTTCCATAAAGCCTGCCGTGATCTGGGGATCACCGAGGGCCACGAACCGATGCTGCAACTGCGCAACCAGGGTCACATCCTGGGACCCGATGGGCAGCGGATGAGCAAGTCACGCGGGAATGTAATCGACCCGGATGAACAGGTAGCGATGTATGGTGCTGACACGGTGCGCGCCTATCTGATGTTCGGCAACCGCTGGACCGAGGGGGGAGCCTGGAATCCGGAGAACATTCAGGGCGTGGTGCGCTGGTTGAACCGGGTGTGGACGCTGGTTTACGAGCTGAAGGATATGCCGGCGGCGGAGACGGAAGCTGGGATTGAGCGTGAAGTGGTGCGCAAGATCCATCAAACCATCCGCCATGTGTCCAACGATCTGGAGCAGTTTGAATTCAATACGGTGATTTCCGCCCTGATGGAATTGACTAACGAACTGTACGCGGCGCGCGATGGCGGCAAGTTCGGACCTGCTGAGCTGCGCAGCGGGCTTGAAAGCCTGCTGCTCCTGATGGCGCCCGAGGTGCCGCACATCGCCGAGGAGTTGTGGCAGGAGCTGGGTAAACCGTATTCGATCCACAAGCAGCCCTGGCCGGAATTCGATCCCGAGCTGGCGAAGGAGGATGAGATCACGCTCGTGATTCAGGTCAATGGCAAGGTGCGCGATCGCATAACGGTTCCGGCGGAAATCAGCGAGCAAGCGGCGCGCCAGGCTGCATTGGCGAGCGAAGCGGCACAGCGTTTCATGGAGGGCAAGGAGCCGAGCGAAGTAATCGTCGTGCCAGGTAGGCTGGTGAACATCGTCGTGTAGACGAAGGGGGCTGACACACAGGCCGGCCCCTACGGGAGGCCGTCGTTTCTCCACAGCGATGGGCCGACACACAGGTCGGCCCCTACGGGAGGCCATCGTTTCTCCACAAGGACCGGTCGACACACAGGTCGGCTTCCGCGCGTAAATACCCGATCGCCCGTCAAGTTTTTGCATCCAGATAACACACAGCTTACAATCGCGTGGTCTCGTATCCTATGCAGGAGGAGCCATGGGCTTGTCACGCAAGGTTGTCTCGACCGATAAGGCACCTGCCGCTATCGGACCCTATTCGGCTGGCATCGCCACCGACGCTCTCGTTTTCATATCCGGCACGCTTGGTATCGACCCGGCGACAGGCGAATTTGCCTCGGGCGGGATCGATGGCCAGACACGCCAGGCCCTGAAAAATCTTGAGCAGGTCCTGCTGGCCGGGGGCGCCAGCCTCAACACGGTCGTTAAAACGACCGTCTTTATGCAAGACCTCTCCGAATTCGCCAGCATGAACGCCATCTACGCAGAGTCTTTCCCGGATTCACCTCCAGCGCGATCGACGGTGCAGGTCGCCGCGCTGCCGAAAGACGCCGCCATCGAGATCGAAGCGATCGCGCTGCGCCAATCCTGATTGCATCAGGACATTCCTGGAGGCGCGCATGCCTGGTGAGCTGGTGCTGCTGGTCGACGATGAAGTCAACATCGTAGAGCTGGCACGCCTGTACCTCGAGCGGGAGGGCTACCGGATCGAAGCGGCTTATGACGGGACAGCTGCGCTGGAGGCCGTCCGCGGACTAAACCCTGCGCTTATTGTGCTCGACATCATGCTGCCGGAAATGGATGGTTTTGAGGTCTGCCGCCGTGTGCGGGCGGAGGGTGACGTTCCCATCATTATGCTCACTGCCCGCGATGAAGACATCGACAAGATCGTGGGTCTCGAGCTGGGCGCGGACGATTACCTCACCAAGCCGTTCAACCCGCGTGAGCTTGTCGCTCGCGTGAAGGCGATACTTCGCCGGACGGAACGGTCTCCGCTGCATGACCATGAGGCGCTCCATCTGGGTGACGTGACGATTGACCCGGGCAGCCGGGAGGTATCGATCGCCGGCGAGCAAGTTGACTTGCGGACCAAGGAGTTTGACTTGCTGTGGGTTCTCGCCGAACACCGTGGAACCGTCCTCAGCCGCGACCAGCTCTTGAATCTCGCCTGGGGCTACGACTTCTACGGGCAGACGCGCACCGTGGATGTGCATGTCGCCCACCTTCGCAAGCATCTGCGCAGGAGCGCAAACGTGCAGATCCTGACCGTTACAGGCATCGGCTACAAGCTTGTGGTGTGATCGCTGATGTTCCGCTCGCTGCAATCCCGCTTGTTCCTGACGCATCTGCTGGCTTCGGGAATGGTGCTTTTGCTGGTCGGCCTGAGCCTGGTGATCATCTTGTTGCGGTCGCCGGTAGCCGAACAGCGTGCATTGGCACAGCTTGAGGCAGGCCTGCCGCTCGTGCTCGAGCGTGGCGAAGGCCGCCTGCTCCTGCGTCTCTCGGACCAGGAGCTGCAGGCCGCCGTCGACCGCATCGATCTGGCTGCTGGCGCACGGGTGCTGGTTCTCAATCCTGAAGGGGAGGTGCTGGCTGACAGCCGCGCCGACCAACCGGGATGGCCGCCGGCGGAGCTGCAGTCGCTGGCGAATGCAGGGGTTGCCGGACGAGGTACGCTGCGGGCGAATGATCGACGGCAGTGGATCTACGTCACGCGGCCACTGACATCAGGATACGCTCTCATGCTTGCCATGCTGCATCCGCGACTGTTGACATTGCGCGCATTGGGTGACGACCTGCTGCTGCGGCCTCTGCTGCAGGCCAGCAGCGTGGCGCTGGTGCTTGCAGTCCTGCTTTCTTACCTGATTGCCCGCTGGGTAGCGCACCCCCTCGACCGGATCGCTGAGGCCTCGCGCGGAATCGCCGAAGGCAGGTACACCCGAATCGAACCGAGTGGCCCTCAAGAGGTCCGCAAACTCGGTGGAGCGTTCAACAGCATGGCGGCACGGGTGCAGTCCAGTTTGCAGTCACAGCGGGATTTTGTCGCCAATGTGTCCCATGAGTTGAAGACACCCCTCACCTCGATCCAGGGCTTTGCCCAGGCGATCCTCGATGGCACGGTCGAAGATGAAGCCGGCCGGGCGCACGCCGCGCAGGTCATCTATGATGAAGCCGACCGGCTGCGGCGCCTGGTCGAGGACCTGCTGGATCTGGCGCGCATGGATGCTGGCCAGGTTGAATTTAAGCGTGAGAGGATCGATCTGGGTCGGCTGCTCCGATCGGTCAGCGAGCGGCTTGCCATTCGATCACAGGATGATACGGACGTTGGCGTTGAGCTTGGCAAGCTCGACCTGCCAGAGATCGTCGGGGATGGCGATCGGCTGGCCCAGGTCTTCACCAATCTGCTGGATAATGCCATCAAGCACTCACCGGCAGGTGGCAAGGTGCGCGTGTGGAGTGAGCAATCTGCGGGATGGGTTTCAATCCATGTGGACGACCAGGGCCCCGGAATTCCGCCAGACGAGCTCTCGCGCATCTTCGAACGTTTCTATCAGCTGGATAAAGCCAGACCGGGTGGTGTGGAGCGCGGAGCCGGCCTCGGCCTGGCGATATCACGTGAGATTGTCAGTAGTCATGGCGGTCGGTTGAGCGCTCAAAGCGAACCCGGTCGGGGCAGCCGCTTCACGGTTCAGCTGCCGGTCGTCCGCTCCGACGATTCGACCCTGACCTCCAGCCGCGGATAAACGCACGCTTCCTCACCGGCACGCAAGCCAGTTCCCGATCCGATATAATCTGGCCTATCACACTGCTCGCGGAGGTCGGATGTCTTCTGAAGGTCGATCGAATACTTCTTTGTTCTTCATCGCGCTGGCTGTCACGATGGCAATCTGTCTGGGCTGCTTGGGGTCCGGACTGCTGGCGTTCAACTTGGTGAGCCGCAGCAGGGCGAATCGGGCGATTACACCCGAGGAGCCGACAGAAGCCGCTTCGGTGACACGCACACCGGGTGCCCGGCCTTCCGAGCTGTCCGCCGATGCCGATCTTGCGCGGGCGACCCTACACCAGCTGGAGAACACGATCGTTCCCATTAATGATCCGATCGAGCTGGCGGAGCGTTTGCGGGGTCTGGCGGATGTGCCGCGAATTGTATCCACCGTTGCCATCCCCATCGATGTCGGCAGCGTGGAGACTTTCTGGGTCAGCAACAACGATACGATCGAGAACTTCGAGGTCCAGGCGGAACTGGCCTACGCAACCGAGCACGTCTACTTCTGGATCGAGCAGGGCATCAAGTATGAGCAGGACGATGTTGCGGCGCTGGTCGACGAGTTTGAGAAGAATATCTATCCAACAGACCGGGAGTTCTTCGGCAGCGAGTGGACGCCCGGCGTCGATGGAGATGTTCATCTCTACATCCTTTACGCCCGCAATCTGGGGGCGACCGTGGCGGGCTACTTCTCGCCGGCGGATGAACTCTCCCCGCTTGCCCATCGCTATTCCAACGCGCATGAAATGTTCTATCTAAGCGCCGACAACGTCGAGCTCTGGGAGGCCTACACGGCCAGCGTGCTGGCGCATGAATTTCAGCACATGATCCACTGGAATCTCGACCGGAACGAACAATCCTGGCTGAACGAGGGTTTCTCTGAACTGGCTGCCCACCTGAACGGCTTTGACGTGGGCGGCTGGGACTTTGCCTACGCTGACGATACCGATATTCCCCTCACGTTCTGGCCGACGAATGGCGGGACGCATTACGGCCAGTCCTTCCTGTTCGTCACCTATTTCCTGGACCGATTCGGCTCCGAGGCGACGAAGGCGCTGGTTGCGGATCCAAACAACGGGCTCGACTCTGTCGACGACGTCTTGAAAAAGCTCGACCTGCGTGAGCCGGGCGGGGCGCAAGCATTGAACGCCGACCAGGTTTACCGGGATTGGGCGGTCACCTTGCTGGTTGACGACCCCGCCCTGTCCGACGGGCGCTACAGCTATTCCTCCTACTCACCACCACAGGTTCATGCCTCCGAAGCGGTGGATGAATGCCCTTCCGGACGCAGGGATGCTGAGGTAGAGCAGTACGGCCTCGATTACATCCGCATCCAATGCCAGGGTGTGCATTCCCTCAGTTTCGATGGCGACGCATATATCCCTGTGCTTGGTGCCGAAGCACACTCCGGCGATTTCGCTTTCTGGTCCAACCGCGGCGATGAATCCGACATGATGATCACGCGTGAGTTTGACCTGACGACGGACGAATCCGCAGCCGAATTCAGCTACTGGACCTGGTACGACATCGAGCAAGGCTGGGATTACCTTTATCTGGAGGTCTCGAGCGACGGGGGAGAGACATGGCAGATCCTCGAGACGCCTTCGGGGACGGATGAGGATCTATCTGGCAACTCCTACGGTTGGGCATACACCGGGATGAGCGGTGGTGGGGACGAGGCGGAGTGGATCAAGGAATCGGTGGACCTGACGCCCTATCTCGGCGAAAAGGTCCTGCTGCGCTTCGAATATATCACCGATGCTGCCGTGAACGGAGACGGACTGCTGCTGGACGATCTCTCGATCGACGCGATCGGGTATGCAGAGGATTTTGAAGCTGGCGAAAACGGATGGGACGCCTCAGGCTTCGTCCGGCTGTATAACCGCCTGCCTCAGGCTTACTCCCTGGCTTTCGTCAAACAAGGCCAGGAGCCCAGCGTCACCTTCATCCCGCTCGATGAGAACAACAGCGCGCAGGTCAGTCTTGATATGGGAGATGGAGAGGAACCTTCCTATCTGATCGTGATCGGCATGGCCCGCCATACATGGCAGCCGGCTTACTATGAATTCCAGCTTGATCCCTAGCCACGTTGCGCGTCACGCTTAAATAAACTGCGGGGCACGATCGATCGTACCCCGCTGAACTTCGATCCCGGGCACTTTCCTCAGGATTTTGCGATCCGGCTCCGCATCTGCTCCAGTTCGGCTTCGAGCTGTGCCACGCGTGCTTCATAAGCTTCACGCACTTCGTCACGGAACTCAACCGTGCGGTCACGAATTTCACCCCTGAGTTCTTCACCCGAGGCGGGAGCCAGCAGCAGCGCTGTGATAGAGCCCACGAGCGCACCGCACATGGCTCCGGCGATGAATGAGAAGAAGCGTCGCATCGGTTCACCTCCTGTTTTCATTATCGCATAACTGGGGCTCGATTCTCAACCAAATGGTAGCGCGTATTGTGCGCCAGGGATGGCGGTATCGATTTGCGTTATACTCGGTTGCGGCGGCCAGGACCTGATCCTGGTCGCAGGAAGAGTTGTCAGGAATCGAAAGGAGCGGAGCATGAAGCCTGTCTCGATCGAATACTGCGCAGTTTGACACTATACAGATAGAGCCATCGGTGCGATGGCCGAACTCTTGAGAAACTACGAATTCAAGATCAGTTCTATAACACTCATCCCCTCGGACGGCGGACGCTTCGAAGTGAAGGTCGGCGAAAAACTGGTCTACTCGAAGCTGCAGACGGGCTCGCATATCGAATCGGGCGAGCTGGTGAAAATCGTTGGCGAAGCCCTGAAAGGCTGAGTTCAAGCCATTTTCGGGCTTTGTAGGGATCCGACGCAGATGCGAGCCGTACTGCAGCGGGTGCGTAGAGGCCGGGTGACGGTTGCAGGCCGCGAGGTCGGCGCCATCAGCAGGGGCTTTGTGGTCCTGCTCGGAGTCGGACACGGCGATCAGGCAGCTGCCGCTGAGTGGTTGGCGGATAAGATCGCCGGGCTGCGCCTCTTCGAGGATGCCCAGGGCAAGATGAATCTCTCCCTGGCAGACGTTTCGGGTGAGGTGCTTGTTGTTTCCCAGTTCACGCTGTATGCCGATACGAGGAAAGGCCGCCGTCCCAGTTTCACAGATGCTGCCGACCCGGAGCTCGCACAGCAGCTATTTGTAGTGTTCACAAACAGACTTCGTGAGCACGAACTTATGGTGTACGAAGGCATCTTCGGCGCGCATATGCTGGTGGAAATCGAAAACGATGGACCGGTAACGATCCTGCTCGAGCGCTGATCGTTTGCTGGCCTGCCATGATCTGCCCGGCGAATTACGCCGGGCATTTTCATTCCGCAGGCAGCTCTGATCCTTGCCGGTGGAAGTCGAGCGTAAGGTCTTCGAGGATTTCAGGATGCATCCACAGCAGGGTATCGAGCTGGACTGCATCCGCGCCCGCCCTCAGCGCCTCACGAACATTAGCCAGCGTGAATAAACCAACCCCGGCGAGCAAGGGGCAATGCAAGCGTGGCCGCAGCCGGTGCAACTTTTCCATGAGCATCGGGAAGAGTGAGGGCCCATAGATTCGTCCGCTGAAAGCCTCTCCTGTCGAAGGGACAGCCCGCCCGCGTGGTGGTCCCATCGCAAGTGCAGGTGCGTCGGCCGCGTCCGCTGCCAGATAGACCTCGTCCGGACAGTTTAACGGCAACCGCAGGATGAAAGGAAGCTGGAATCGGAAGGCTTCGCTTGTGATCTCTGCAGCCTGATCTGGGCGGATGATCTCAAGGCCGATCTCCACACCATCCAGCCGGTGTGCATGCTCCAAAGCTGATCCTGCCTGCGCCAGATCCCGTGGATCTTCGAGCAGCAGATGCAGGATGAGCGGGACATTGAGCGTTTCCCAGTACGGCATCTCGCGATCTAAGGCCCTGCGAAGCCCCGGATTGGGTGAACCGGTGTGGAGCAGCAGGCCGCCCGGCATGCTGTGCGTACGCGTGCCGCGCGCTGGCGTGCGAGGATGCAGGCTGATCGGCGCAGTGACGAAGGCTCCCAGCGCATTTGGATTCAGCAGCTGGCGTCCCTCCGCACCGAAGCCGAGCATCCCGGCGCTGTTCATCCAGGGCACCGCCAGGATCAGCTCGCGTTTGCCGCCGCTCAGCACGACGCTCATAGCGAATGACCTTCAGAAGCAGGCTTTGATGCCATCTCTCACCACCCGGGGCCGAGTTCGTCGGCTCCGAAGACCGGTCCGTCGACGCAGGCGAGTTTGTACCCCCGCTTAAGCGGGGTTGCACATGCCTGACAGGCCCCGAAGCCGCAGGGCAGATCCGCCATGATCAGAATTTCGATGGCAGGCTGCGGTTCAAGTCGGCTCCAGGCCGACTTAAGAGCAGCTAGCATATCAAGGTTGGTCTCACAGGCAGCATAGTCAGCCCATTTGAGACCCTCGCCGAGATCAAGGATGACCTCAACCGCTGGGTTGAGATCGGGGTTGTTCGGTCCCCAGTATGCGATCTCCGCGCTACGCTTTAACCCCAGATCGATCAGTGGCCCAAGGGAAAGCATTTGCGAGAGATTCGAAGCGATGAGCCACCGGCCACTCGTCGGTGCATTAAAACCGTGGCCAGATGGTCCGAGCAGGTCGAGGCTATCTCCAGGCCGCCACCGGTCGGGTGCCATCAGTGTGCTTAAGCCATCGGCGTGAATCGCGCAGGGAAAGAGCGCCGTGCGGCAGGTGGCGAGATCTGGTGGATTGAGGGCCATGACGAACTGCCCTGGCGCCGGGGTCAGCGCCGGCGGAGAGATGAGCCGGACGGCAGTATCACCCGAACCTGTGAGGTGGATCTCAACCACTTCCGCTTGTGCCCGCTGCATGAGAGGATGCTATCATGGGACTTCTCGGAAGGGCAACGTCAGGTTGCTGTCGGATGCGCCCGGCACTTTTTGATAGAATGTCCACGCTTGAAGACTCTATGCTGAGACTCTGTCCAATCTGGAGGAGGAGAAAATGAACGTCGCTGTTGTACTATCGGCGCTTGCAACGCTTGCCTGGATCGCTGCCCTGGTGACAATAGGATTGGCGATTGTACGCGCAGCCCGCGGTCAACGGCTGAGAGCCGCCGGGGGGATCATCATCGGGGCCATCATCCTCGCGCTGGCGCTGACCACGATCAGTGCAGGGCTGGTCTTCATCCAACCCACGGAACGGGGCGTGGTCATCACGGCCATCGGAGAGGGTGTCCGTCCCGAGGCGCTGCAGCCGGGGTTGAACTTCGTGGTCCCGTTCCTTGAGAACGTCGTCAAGTATTCGGTCGCACGCCAGACCTACACGATGTCGATCGCCAGCGAGGAGGGCCAGATTCGGGGCGACGATTCGGTTGAAGCCAGGACGGCTGATGGCCAGATCGTAAAGGTCGATGCCTCGGTTATCTTCTCGATTGATCCCGACCGTGTCGTCGAGCAGCATATCAAGTGGGAAGGGCGTTATATCGACAATCTGGTACGCCCCACGGCGCGCGGCGTGATTCGAGATGCTGTTTCGCAATTCGGCGTCGAGGAGGTCGTCAGCTCCAAGCGCTTCGAGCTGCTGCTGGCGATGGAAGAGGATTTGAACGGGATCTTCGAGGAAGGTGCGCTGGTACTGCACGATTTCGTGCTGCGCAACATCGCCTTCTCGGATGAATACGCCGCCTCGGTCGAGCAGAAGCAGATCGCCGAGCAGCAGGCACAGCAGGCTGCTTTCGTTGTGGAGCAGCGCGAGCAGGAAGCAGAGCAAGCCCGCAAGGTTGCCCAGGGTAAGGCGGACGCGGTCGTGATCGAGGCCAAGGGGCAGGCGGAAGCGCGTTTGATTCAAGCTGAAGCCGAAGCCAAGGCGCTGGAGCTGATCGCCGGTGCGCTGCAGGACAACCCCGACCTGCTTACGTTTGAGTACATCCAGAAGCTGTCTCCGGGGGTGCAGGTGATGCTTGTCCCCAGCGACAACCCGTATTTGCTGCCGTTGCCAGAGCTGCAAGGCGGTGCGACACCTTAAGCATCCTGCAGCGGATTTGTGCCGGTTGAAATCGGGGCCGATCATACGATCGGCCCCGTCGCGAATTAACAGACGTTCTTCCATAGGGGCGCATCCGTGTGTGCGCCTGGTGTCATGCCGGAATGAATTAGGGCTGACACCCAGGTCGGCCCCTACGCGTTGCGTTGAATAGGGTCGCATCAGGGACGATTCCGGGCCGACACGCAGGTCGGCCACGATGGAGGAGGTTCTCCCGTAGGGGCGCACCTATGTGTGCGCCCGGCGTTCTGTTAAGGAATTATCCCAGCCGGCGGACGAAGAACGGAACCAGCATCTCCTGTTCGGAGAGTCCGCCGTGGCGGCCGATGAGTGGATTCTCCTTCGACGCCCACCACAGGTAGGAATCATGCAAGCTGATAACCGTCCGCTCGCCCAGCCGATCTGTTACCTGGGGAGCGGGTTCGCCCGGGCCGAACAGACCGGTCTCGAGCGCATAGGTTGAGTTGAGCACCTGGAATGCGCCCGACCAGGTCTTCGTGAGATACTCTTCAACCGCCTCCGATTGCCCCGGCCGGAGATAGAGATAGGCCAGGCGGTTTTCTCCCGTGGGGACCATCACCAGGCGGCGCGCCAGGGAAGGATGCGAGGCAAGCTCATAATTGGGATCCTTGCGGGTTGTCAGCTGGCCGTGATCGGCCAGCATCACCAGCAGCGTCCTCCGGC
>JARRJK010000007.1:0-37302 GCA_037379555.1 Anaerolineales bacterium
GCGGCGATGGCTGGATTCCTCGCCATGATGCTGCTGCAGAACGTGCTCATCGTCTAACGAATCTGTTCCTGTAACACCCTTGAAATTAGGACAAACTAATTTTATAATATGACCAATCAAACACAAGGTTGGCGATCCTACTTCCATTGCGGTTGAGTTTCGCCGAGCAGGGGTGCGGGCTCCGTTCAACCTTCGATCGGTGGTGTCATGGATAATCTGGTTACGCTCAGCATAGGTTTAGCGGCGATCGCTTTCCTGATCTGGTTCTTCTACCCGGAAGTGGGGCTTCTGGCGCGTTGGCGTTACGCCCTGCAGGTAACCAACAAGACCCGCCGGGAGGATGCCATCAAGCACATCTTTGATTGCGAGACATCCGGCCGCAGCACTTCCTTACACAGCATCGCTGGCGCTCTTCACATCAGCGTCGACGATGCCCATAAATTGGTCGCTGAGGTAGATCAACTGGGATTGGTGGAGTTCGAAGGTGAACTTCCCGTTCTCACCAGCTCGGGTCGCGATCTGGCCCTCCATCTGCTCCGCGCTCACCGGCTGTGGGAGCGTTATCTTGCGGACGAAACCGGGTTCTCTGAAACAGAATGGCACGATCAAGCCGATCGCCTTGAACATACGCTGACACAGGAGGACCTCGAGCAGCTCTCGGCGAGGCTGAGCCATCCAGTGTATGACCCTCATGGCGACCCGATACCGACTGCAGCGGGAGAACTGGGTGAATCTACGGGTATCCCTCTCACAGCGGTGGAAAGCAACGATTCATTGTTTCAAATTGTGCACATCGAGGATGAACCCGAAACGATATATGCCCAGCTTGTTGCTGAAGGGCTCCACCCCGGCATGTCGCTGCGCTTACTGGCTCGAGATTCGCAAAGGATCCGGATCTGGGCGGGCGGTGATGAACATGTGCTCGCCCCGATGGTCGCCGCGAACATCCATGTCGCTGAGGTCCAGATCGATCGTGCCGAGGTTGAAGGCGAAAAATTAAGCAGCCTTTCGATCGGGGAGCAGGCTGAAGTGCTCACCCTCGCACCATCTTTGCGAGGCGCAGAGCGCCGGCGCATGATGGATCTCGGCTTGCTTCCCGGTACACTCGTCAGCGCTGAGCACACCAGCGCGGCAGGAGACCCGGTTGCCTACCGGATCCGTGGGGCATTGATCGCACTGCGAAGCGAGCAAGCCAATCAAATCATCATTAGTAAATCAGGGAAAACAAGGTCATGAGTGAAGTAGATATTAAACAGGTACAACAAGGCGCGCCGTGCGAGACCTGCCCGGTGCACCTCGCCGCCAATCTTAAGAAGCTGGGCGTGGATATGAAGGACTGGGACTTTGTCGTTGCGTTGGCCGGAAACCCCAACACCGGTAAAAGCACCGTGTTCAACGCTCTCACGGGACTGCGCCAGCACACCGGCAACTGGCCGGGACGGTGGTTATAACTACAAAATTGTCGATCTGCCCGGCACATATTCACTGCTCTCGACATCCCAGGACGAAGAGGTGGCAAGGGACTTTATCTTGTTCGGCCGCCCGGATGTCACGGTTGTGATGGCTGATGCCAACCGCCTTGAACGCAACCTGAACCTCGTTCTACAGGTTCTGGAGATCACGGATCGTGTCGTAGTTTGCCTCAACCTGATGGACGAGTCCGAACGCCATGGATTACAAGTTGATCACCGCAGATTGGCAAGAGACCTGGGAGTTCCTGTCGTCCCAACCAGCGCTCGCTATGACGAAGGGCTGGACGATTTAGTGGCGGCAATCGACGAGGTCGCGACCGGGAAGACCCGCACGAAGCCCCATCGCATCAAAGCGCTTTCTCCGGAGCTAGAGGCAGCAGTTGCGCAGATCGTAAGCGAGATCGAGAGGGTTTACCCCGACCTGCCCAACAGCCGTTGGGTCGCCCTGCGTTTGATGGACGGAGATGAACGCATCATCACCGCCATTCAGAATGGCGAGCTGGGGGCGATCGCTGAGGTGGGGCAGCCGGTACAGGGAGCGGAAGAGGGCAAGAAAGTTCAGGTATCAGTGTGACCGAGTCGTTAGAACGCCAATCTGGAAGGCTAATCCAAAAAGCAGGCGAGATCCGTTGGGAGGTCGGGGGGGAGGTCCACGAGCGTCTTGTCGAAGCGATATACACCGACGCGGCGCGGATTGCCGATCGAGTCGTCACCCGTCCCGGTGAAGAGCAGCGTTTCGATCTGGACCGGACCATCGATCGAATTGTGACGAGCAGAATCTGGGGTTTTCCAATCATGATCCTGCTCTTCACGTTGATATTCTGGATCACGATCTCCGGTGCAAACTACCCCTCTCAGTTGATTTCGGGCGTGTTGATTGGGCGTATCTATCCAGCGCTCAAAGCCGGCGCGGGTGCGGTTGGGTTTCCTTGGTGGTTAAGTGGTGTCTTGATCGATGGGATGTACCTTGCAACAGCCTGGGTTGTGAGCGTGATGCTGCCACCCATGGCAATCTTCTTCCCATTGTTCACGCTGCTTGAAGACTTCGGCTTTCTTCCACGACTGGCATTCAACCTTGATAACGTTTTCAAGAAAGCGGGTGCGCAGGGCAAGCAGGCATTGAGCATGATGATGGGTTTTGGCTGCAACGCTGCTGGTGTGATAGCCACCCGTATCATCGACTCGCCACGTGAACGCCTGATCGCGATCATCACGAATAACTTCGCGCTTTGCAACGGCCGCTGGCCGACGCAGATCCTGCTGGCGACGATCTTCATCGGCGCGCTGGCGCCGGCCTATCTGGCCGGACTGATCTCGGCCCTGGCAGTGATGGGCATCACCATGCTGGGCGTGCTGTTGACCTTCGCCACCTCCTGGGGATTGTCGCGCACCTTGCTCAAGGGCGAAGTCTCGACTTTCAGCCTCGAGCTGCCGCCCTACCGCCCCCCGCGCGTGCTGCAGACAATCTACACCTCGATCATCGACCGCACGATCTATGTGCTCTGGCGCGCGGTCGTTTTCGCCATGCCGGCTGGAGCGGTCATATGGCTTATCGCCAACGTTCATATCGGCAGCCTGAGCCTGGCCGAACACGTGATCAACTTCCTCAATCCGTTTGGCCTGCTGCTTGGCTTGAATGGTGTGATTCTGGTGGCGTACATTGTCGCCATCCCGGCCAACGAGATCGTGATCCCGACCGTGCTGATGCTGACAGTGCTCACCACCGGTTTGTCCGGAGCGGGCAGCGGTGCGGGCGTGATGTTTGACGCCGGGTCGGGCAGCGCCACACACGCCATCCTGCAGGCCGGCGGCTGGACGCTGCTCACTGCGGTGAACTTGATGCTCTTCAGCTTGATCCACAATCCCTGCAGCACCACGCTCTACACGATCTACAAGGAAACCGGCAGCCTGCGCTGGATGATCCTCTCAGCGGTTATCCCGCTTGTGATGGGCTTTACAGTCACGTTCTTCGTGGCGCAGGTCTGGCGTCTGCTGGCTGCAGTGTTGTAAGCGGGGGATGGCCGCGAAATAAGGGAAGGGGATATCCATGCGGAAAGAGTTGACACACGCTGTGGAGGATTACCTCAAGGCGATCTACGAGATCTCGCTTGAAGACGGACGCGCCAGCACGACCCGCCTGGCTGTGGAGCTCGGTGTCACACCGGCGTCGGTAACTGGCATGCTGCAGAAGTTGTCCGGTATGCCCGCTCCGCTGATCGAATACAAGAAGCACCACGGCGCTTCGCTCACCCCAGACGGTGAGCGGGTGGCGCTGGAGATCATCCGCCACCACCGGCTGATCGAGATGTTCCTGCAAGAACGGCTCGGCTACACCTGGGATGAAGTGCATGACGAGGCTGACCGCCTTGAGCATGTTATATCGGAGGGCTTCGAAGACCGCATCGCGCGCGATCTCGGGCATCCGGCGTATGATCCGCACGGAGACCCGATCCCCTCCTCCGATCTGCAGGTGCCGGAATTTCTCGCCGCGCCGTTAAACGAGATGTCTCCATGCGGACGAGTGATTATTCGTCGTGTGCGCGACAGCGACGCCGACCTGCTGCGCTATCTGAGCGAGCTGGGGATCATGCCCCAGGTCGAGATCGAATTGCTCGAGCGCTCTCCCTACGACGGCAATCTCACGCTCAAGGTGGTCGGAGGCGATGCGCCGGTTGTGCTTGGACCTCAGGTGACCTGTCAGATCTACGTCGAAGCGCTGAACTCCGAGGCCTCTTAACTCCTTCGTTCGAAGCGGATCCCCCGAAGCGGCTCGCCGGCCGCACACTCAACTTCGCCGAAAGGTATAATCCCGCCTGAATGGCTGTCAACAACGCGCTTGAACGCCTACGGCTCGACCCGGCCTTGATGAGCAACGTCGCGGCCTGGGAGCGCATCCCGGCCCGACCGGCGAGGTACGCAGATTTTCCGGCCGCACTCGACCCGCGGCTGGTGGCAGCGCTGCGCCAGGTAGGCGCAGCCCCCCTCTACACCCATCAGGCGGCTGCGGTGGAAGCGGCTCTGGCTGGCGAGAACGTCGTCGTAGTTACCGGAACCGCCTCCGGGAAGACGTTGTGCTACAACCTGCCCGTGCTGCAATCGATGCTCGATCAACCCGAAGCTCGGGCGCTGTACATCTTCCCCACCAAGGCGTTGGCGCAGGATCAGACCGCCGCGTTGGGCCAGTTCCTCGAGGTGCTCGGTGCGGTTGAGCGGCTGCCGGTGCGGACATATGACGGCGATACGCCGCGTGCAGCCCGCGCCGATGTCCGCCAGGAAGCGCGGGTGCTCGTTACCAACCCCGACATGCTGCACACCGGCATCCTGCCCCACCACCCGCGCTGGGCGGATTTCCTGCAGAACCTGCGCTGGGTGGTGCTGGACGAGCTGCATGTGTACCGCGGGGTCTTCGGATCAAACGTCGCCAACCTGATCCGCCGCCTGCGACGACTGTGCCGCTTCTATGGAAGCGAACCAAGCTTCCTGCTTACTTCAGCCACGATCGCCAATCCCAAAGAGCTGGCCGAGCGGCTGATTGAAGACGACGTAAGCCTGATTTCGCAGGATCTGGATGGATCCCCGCGCGCCGAGAAGCATGTGTTGATCTACAACCCCCCGCTGATCGAGCCGACGCTCGGCATCCGCCGCGCCTATACGCTCGAGGCGACGCGTCTGGCCGAGCTCTTCCTGCGCGAGGGTGTACAGACAGCGGTTTTCGCCCGGGCGCGCATGACAACCGAGCTGCTGCTCGGCTATGTGCGCGATGCCTACCGGGGCGACGGCGGAGAGGCAGAATCGATCCGCGGCTATCGCGGCGGCTATTTGCCGCTCGAGCGGCGGGAGATCGAGCGCGGCCTGCGCGCGGGCGACGTGCGCGGCGTGGTTGCGACCAACGCACTCGAACTGGGGGTCGATATCGGCCAGCTGGGGGCCGCGGTGGTGGCCGGCTATCCGGGCACGATCGCCAGCCTTTGGCAGCAGATCGGGCGGGCGGGCCGGCGCAGCGAGGTCTCCGCCGCGGTCCTGGTTGCTTCGGCCGCGCCGCTTGACCAGTTCATCGCCACCCATCCAGCCTACATGTTCCAGCGCTCGCCCGAGATGGGCTTGATCAACCCGGACAACCTGGCGATTCTACTGCGTCACCTGCGTTGTGCCGCTTTTGAACTGCCGTTTGAGGCGAACGAGGCCTTCGGCCGCTTCGGCCCGGTGGAAGAGCTGCTGGATTTCCTGGCCGAGCAAGGGGATCTGCATGCCAGCGGCGAGAGCTATCACTGGGTGGCGGACTCCTACCCGGCGGAGAGCGCCTCGCTGCGCGCAAGCAGCGATGAGACCATCGTCATCCAGGCGCTGGAAGACGGGCGGCCGCAGGTCGTCGGAGAGGTCGATGCCGCTACGGCGCCTGTACTCCTGCATGAAGGCGCGGTCTATATTCATGAAGGCCGCACCTTCCTCGTGGAGCGGCTGGACTGGGAAAACGCGCTCGCTTCGGTTAAGCCGGCTGAGCTGGATTTCTACACCGATGCCGCAGAACGAGTTGACCTGGACGTGGTCGAGGTCTATGACGCTCAGGAGTCGACCCCTGCGCGCAAAGCGCATGGCTGGGTGGAGGTCACCGCGCAGGCGACCTCCTTCCGTAAGGTAAAACGCTATACGCATGAGACGCTCGGTTATGGTCAAATCGATCTGCCCCCCCGAACCTACGAGACCAGCGCGTACTGGCTGTGGCTTGATCCGGCGCTGGTCGAGCACCTGGAGGCAGAAGGTGTGCTGCTTCCGCCGCAGGATTACGGTCCCAGCTGGCCGGCGGCCCGCAACGCAGCCCGCGCGCGCGATGGCTTCAGCTGCCGGCAGTGCGGCGCGCCGCAGCGTGAGGGGCGCGAGCATGACGTCCACCACGTGCGTCCATTTCGTGAGTTCGGCTACGTCCCGGGCGAGAACCGCAATGACCGGCTGGCGAATGATCTCGACAACTTGATCACGCTCTGCCCCAGCTGCCATCACCGCGCCGAGTCGGCGCGCGGCAAGCGCAGCGCCCTCGGCGGCCTGGCCTACGCCCTCGGCAACATCGCCCCGCTGTATCTGATGTGCGACCCGCGCGATCTGGGCGTGATCACGGAGGTGCGCGCGCCCCAAACCGGAGCGCCGACCGTCACGCTGTATGACCGCATTCCGGAGGGGCTGGGATTGGCTGAACGTCTTTACGACCACCATGACGAGTTGCTTGCAGCAGCCCTGGATCTGGTGCGCGACTGCCGCTGCCAGGAGGGCTGTCCGGCGTGCGTTGGGCCGACCGGTCCGGGTGGCGGCGAAGTCAAGCTGCTCACAGAGCGGTTGCTTAAAGCACTGGTCGTTTGAGGCGAATTCCACGGCCGCCTACCTCATACGGCCGGGTGTCCCTGCGCCATCCGCTATGCCGATTTCAAAGGATGACTGCGATGTCCATTCAGAACTATAAGAACCTGCTCGGCCGATGGACTGGCTCCAATCAGCTTTTCTTCGAAGGTGAAAGCTACGCTTCTGAATCGGCCCTTTCCGTTGCTGCTGCCATGCAAGGTCAATTCATCCTGACCACGTATGATTGGGCGCTCGAAGGTGAACCGCAGGATGGCTTGATCATTTTTGCCTCCCGGACGAACACGAGCCCTGTCCGCTCCTTATGGATGGATTCGTGGCACATGCGCAATGATGTCATGCAGTGTGCTGGCACGCGGGATGAGAAGGGTATGCTCTCGCTGCGCGGATCCTACCCGGCCCCCGAAGGTCCCGATTGGGGCTGGCGCATTGAAATTGATCCGAAAGGGCCGGACGAACTGGAGGTCCGCATGTTCAACCTTACCCCATCGGGTGCAGAGCAGTTGGCTGTGCACGGTCAGTACAGGCGAATTATGAGGTAGGCATGCCCCCGGGATTGATGATGCGTGACGGATGTGGGCCGACACACGGGTCGGCCCCTATGGAGGCGTGAATATCGATTTCGAGTTGGGGCGCACCTGCGTGTGTGCCCGGGCACCCTTTGCAGGGCACCCGGGCCGGCGTCTACGAGGATTCAACCGCCAGGCAGGTGAGGGTCTCCACGACGCCCGGGATGGGCTGGATGCCCGCGGCCAGCACTTTGCCCACGCCGCTCACATCCTCGGCCTCGACGACGGCGATCGCGTCGTAGGGCCCGAAGGTCATGTGCGCTTCGACGACGCCCTCCACGCGCTTCAGGTGCTGGACAACGCCTTCGATCTCACCGGTTCGAATTTCGATCAGGATGTAGGCTTTCATCATATGATTCCTTCCTCGGAGATCAGGCTTCGCTTTGACGCAGGAACACCGACCAGTACACTGCGGCAACGAAGAACGAACCGCCGATGATGTTTCCCAGGGTGACCGGGATCAGGTTCGCGAGCAGGAAATTCCCCCAGGTCAGGCTCGTCAAATTCAGACCTGTTTGAAGAGTGAAGGCGGGGTCGAAGGCCTTGATCAACAGCCCGGTTGGGACGAAATACATGTTCGCCACGCTGTGCTCAAAGCCGGCGGCGACGAAAGCCGCGATCGGGAAGATGATCGCGGCGATCTTGTCGATCGTGCTGCGCGCGCTGAATGTGAGCCATACGGCCAGGCAGACCAGGATGTTGCACAGCATGCCGAGCGCCAGGGCCTGGATCCACCCGAGCTGGACTTTGCCGGTGGCGATCGCCAGCGCGCTGGCGCCGATCGCTCCGCCACCGAAGGTGTACTGCTTGCTCAAGACCAGCATCACGGCCGTGCCGACGGAGCCAACGAAGTTCCCGGCGTAGACCAGAGCCCAGTTACGCAGCAGCGCCCTTGTGGTCACCTTGCGACTGGCCCAGGCCATCACGATCAGGTTGTTGCCGGTGAACAGCTCCGCTCCGCCGATCACGACCAGGATCAGCCCCAGGCAGAAGACCAGGCCGATGAGCAGCTTGGCGACACCGTACGGAAGCGCGGCTGACCCGGCTGACACGGTGGTGGCGAAGATCGCCCCCAGGCCGATGAAAGCCCCGGCGAGGATCGCCAGGACGAAGGTGCGCAGCGCAGGAGCCTCAGCCTTACTGACTCCCAGATATTCAGCCCGGCGCGCCATTTCTGGCGGAAGCAGGGCATCAATTCGAATCTCATTTGCCATAGGGGACCTTTCCCTTCACGATCTGATTGTCAGACAACTGAAGGGTAGCGCGGCAAATCGCAGTCCACAAGAGACGAACGTCACTTGTGAAATCTGTAACTAATCGCTTCTTGCACGACGCCCCGGCAGGCTCAGCAGGACGACCGCTGCAAGCACCAAACCGCCACCCACGAGCTGTGCCGGGCGCAGCATCTCGTCCAGTAGCGACACCGCCAGGAGCACGGTGAACACGGGCTCGAGCGTGCTGAGCAGCGAAGCCGTGGTCGGGCCAACCAGCCGCATACCGGCCAGGAACGTGCCCAGGGCCATGATGGTGCTGAGGAGAATCATCGCCAGGATAATGGCCAGACCCACCGGGGGCAAGTGCAGGTCGAGCGTTCCGGTCGCATATCCTGCGAGGCCGAAGGAGACCGATGCTCCCAGCGCGATCCAGGCCGTGCTGACCCAGGCGCCGGCAAGATGGATGTAGCGGTTGCTGATTACGATGTAACCCGAGTACCAGATCGCTGACCCGATCACCATCGCCACCCCGAGCGGGTCGACCCTCTCCCCCTCTAGGTTCGTGCCTCCCGCACCGCCGATCGTCAGCGCCACCCCCAGCAGCGCCAGCATCATCGCCAGCCACTCGCGCCCACGCGGGCCGACGCGGTTGATCAGCCAGCCGAACAACGCCACGACCGCCGGGTAGATATACAGCAGCAGTCCGTTAAGGGAGGCCGGGTTGCGCTGCAGCGCACCGAAGTAGAGCGAAGATTGAACCGCGTAGCCCAACGCGCCAAGCAGGAACAAGGGCAGCGTCTGCCGCAAGCCGAAGAACAACCTGCGCTGTCTGACGAGCCCCAGGAAAGCAAACAGGATCAGCGCTGCCCCGCCGAAGCGCAGGCAGAGAATCGTCACCAGGCTCAGCTGTAGTTCGAAGGCGAATTTCCCAAGAATTGTCAGGCTGGCGAAGCCCGCCGCGCTCACGGCGCACAATACGGCACCTGCCAGGCGAGGCCGGAGGGCTCCCTCCGCAGGGATTCCCCCCTCGCTGGCTGGCAGCGGGGCAGCCGGCGGCAGCAGGGGTTCCGTCACGGTGGAGGAGGTGGGGGGTTCAGCCATGCAGACCGAGTATACTCATTCGGTGCGGTCATCGATAGATGAATGACCGGGCATGCCGCCTCAACCGCGGTAGAATGAGGGCAGTGAGGGTGAAGCTGATGTCCAGCGAATCGTCTGAAGCGAACCAGCCAGGTCAGAAAAGACCAACCCGCCGGCCGGATTGGATCAAGGTGCGCGCGCCATCGGGCGAGACCTATGAATGGCTGCGAGGGATGATGCGCTCCAAGGCGCTGCATACTGTATGTGAGGAGGCGCGCTGCCCGAATATTGGTGAATGCTGGGGTTCGGGGACCGCGACCTTCCTGATGATGGGTGACGTCTGCACCCGCTCGTGCGGCTTTTGCGACATCGCTACCGGCCGGCCGTCGCCGCTCGACTGGCTCGAACCGGAGCGCGTGGCCCGTGCCGTGCAGCGCATGAATCTGCGCCATGCCGTAATCACAAGCGTCAACCGCGATGAGCGTTCCGATGGTGGAGCACCAATCTTCGCCATGGTCATCCAGCGCATCCGTGAACTGCAGCCAGGCTGTTCGATCGAGGTCTTGATCCCGGATTTCAAGGGCTCGCGTGAAGCGCTCAAGATTGTGATGGATTCCCGGCCCGAGATCCTCAATCACAACGTCGAGACCGTGCCGCGGCTCTTCAAGCAGGTCCAACCCCAGGACCATTACGCCTGGGCACAAGCCACGCTCACCAATGCCAAGCAGCTTGATCCAGACGTGCTGACGAAATCGGGCATCATGGTTGGCCTGGGCGAGACGATCGATGAGGTCAAAGAAGTCATGGGCGATTTACGCTCATGGGAGGTCGAGATTCTCACCATCGGCCAGTATCTGCAGCCCTCGAAAAAACACCTGCCTATTGAGCGCTACTATACGCTCGAAGAGTTCGCCGAGCTCGAGTCCTACGGTAAGGAAATCGGATTCCGCTGGGTCGAGAGCGGCCCGCTGGTGCGTTCTTCGTATCACGCCGAACAGCAGGTGCGGGCGCTGAGCGTTGTCCACCGCGAGCTGTACGGCAAAACGAAAACTCCAACCACAGCGTAAATGGTGTTGCGCTGCACCCTCGTCGAAGACGGGGGCTTTTCTTCCAGCCCTCAGCAGATGTATCCTGCCGGGGCTCCGGCTCTTTGTCCGGAAGCGGGAGGGGACAATCCAGCTCGCGGCGAGTGACCGCTTTCCAACCACAATGCATCTTGGGAAGGCGACAGCCCTGACATATGTGCGCAGACTTAAACAATCCGACGGTAGGTAACCCCGTCACGGCCCGGCTGGCGGCCGGGATCGAGGATGATGAACTGCTCGGCTTCATCCGCCTGTGGGATCAGCTCGAACGGCTGGTGGTCGAGGTCTATCGGGGGGGCAGGGCGACCCGGAGCCAGCGTGCATTTTACAAATCGCTCCGCAAGCAGCTATCACGTGCGTACCCTCGCTGGGAACCGGATCTCGCAGGCTACCGTTTGGAGCTTCAAGCAGCAGGCAGCATCACGCATGGAGATCCGTTCGGCAGGATCCTGGCTGTCCGCCATGCGGATGAGTTCTTTCAGACCAGAACCCCGATCGAACTGCTGCCGGATGCCCGCCAGACCCTCAATCACTTTCTGCTCGACTTGATCGATCCAGGATCACTGGCGGCCGATGGCTGATACGCTCCCTCCACTCCGCGAGCGCGAGTTCGATACCGGCGAAGTGCGGTTGCACCTGGTGGAAGCGGGTCCGACCACCGGCCGCCCGGTCTTGTTGCTGCACGGCTTCCCCGAGTTCTGGTACGGATGGCGGGGACAGATTGGACAGCTGGCTGCAGCCGGATATCGTGTGGTCGTGCCTGACCAGCGAGGCTACAACCTGAGCGAAAAACCGGATCGGATCCAGGAATACCGCGTTGATCACCTCGCCGCGGATGCTGCCGCCATCGCCGAAGATGCCGGCGGGGCAGTCGACCTGATCGGGCACGATTGGGGCGCGGCCGTCGCCTGGCATGCCGCCATGCGCTATCCCGCCCGGGTTCGCCGATTGGCTATTCTCAACGTGCCGCACCCGGCTGAGATGGCCTCCGCTCTGCGCCGGAGCTGGGGCCAGCGTTTTCGCAGCTGGTATATCCTTTTCTTCCAGATCCCATGGCTGCCCGAACGACTGCTCGGGTGGAAGAATGCTGCTGGCTTGGCCTGCATGCTGCGCAGCAGCGGACGCCCGACGGGTTTCAGCGGCGCTGACCTGCAGCGATATCGGGAGGCATGGCTTCAACCCGGCGCGATCCGGGGCATGTTGAGCTGGTATCGGGCTGCACTTCGGAATTCGAGTGAGACCTTCCTCGCACGGCAGGTGCAGGTTCCGACGTTGATCCTGTGGGGCGAGAGGGACGTCGCCCTTGAAACGAGCATGGCTCAAGCCAGTCTGAAGTGGTGCAAAGACGGGCGCCTGGTGACCTTTCCCCGCGCATCGCACTGGGTACAACATGATGAAGCGCAGGCTGTCAACCGGCAGCTGCTTGAATTCATGGGGCCGTCGCGGGCAAACCAGCGGTCTAGCGCCGGGTGACCCGGCGCGTAGGACGGCGTATAATGGACAGGCATTGGAACGTGTCCATCCAACATGTTGAACAGGCTCAGGAGGTAGAGCAAGCCGATGTTCTTTCGTATCATCATCACCGCACACAACCTGCTTCGCTGGGTAGTACTGCTGCTCGCGGCCTGGGCGCTTCTACGGGCGTACTGGGGTTGGCTTGGCCGCCGTCCGTACACCTCAGCTGACCGACAATCGAGTCTTTTCTTCTCGATTTTCCTCGACCTGCAGGTCACGCTCGGAATCATCCTCGCGCTTCTCAGCCCCTATGTCCGCCTGGCGCTGGCGAATTTCGGCAATGCCATGAAGGATGATTCGGTTCGCTTTATCCTCATCGAGCATATCCCGCTGATGATCGTGGCGGTTGTGATCGTGCATGCCGCCAGCAGCTGGAGCAAGAAGGCAACCCAGGATCTCGATAAGCATCGCCGGGCTGCGCTCGGATTCACACTGGCTGTCGCGCTGATCGTCTTTGCCATCCCCTGGTGGCGGCCACTGCTGCCGTTGGGCTGAGTTTTCCGGCTGGAATACCGCCGTATTTGAGGCTCGCGTGCCATTCCGATTCTTCCAACCGATCGAGGTCCGTTACAGTGATATCGACGCGCAGCACCACGTGAACAGCGCACGCTACTTCACCTACATGGAGCAGGCGCGCGCGGCTTACCTGCAGGCGCTTGGGCTATGGAAAGGCGATGACTTTAATGCCATTGGCATCATCATTGCCGATCAATCCTGCTCGTATAAAATCCCGATCCGCTTCAGCCAGCAGATCGAGGTGGGCGTTCGAACCGTAGAATTCGGCGAGAAGAGTTTGCAGATGGAATACCTCATTCGCGATCAGTCCGATCGGTGCGAGCTGGCATTTGGACGCACGATTCTTGTGGCCTACGATTACCTGGCCGGCGAGTCGATCAGCGTGCCCGAGGAATGGAAGCGGCGCATCGGCGCCTTTGAGGCCGGTGAGTAGCGATGCAGAGCCATCAATCAGTCCCTGCGCTCGACGCCTCGCTTCCGCCGGTTAGCCTCGCGGAAGCGGGAAACATCGCCGAAGCCGCAGAGCAGGTCGGCTTCAAGACGTTGTGGGCAAGCGAGACCCAGCATGACCCCTTTCTGCCGCTGGCCGTTGCTGCGAGCCGCACAAGCGAGCTCCAGCTGGGCACGGCCGTCGCCATCGCCTTCGCCCGCAGCCCGGGTGTGGTCGCCTATACTGCCTGGGATCTGGCACAGGCCTCTGGCGGCCGTTTCATCCTCGGCCTCGGGACGCAGGTCAAGCCGCATATCGAGCGGCGTTTTGGCATGCCTTGGCCGGAATCGCCGGCGGACAAGCTGCGTGAGTTCGTCGGCGCGCTACGCGCTCTCTGGCGCACCTGGCAGTATGGCGACGCGCTTGCAGTGCGGGGCGAGTACTTCCGGCTGAGTTTGATGTCGCCCTTCTTCAACCCCGGCCCGATCGATCACCCGGACATACCGATTTTCCTGGCTGGGGTCAACGTCGGCCTGGCTCGTCTGGCTGGTGAGATCGCCGAGGGTTTCCATGCGCATCCGCTGCATAGCGAACGCTACCTGCGCGAGGTCATCCGTCCAGCACTTGCCGAGGGCGCCGCGCGCGCCGGCCGCGATGCGAATGACCTCACGCTCACAGCCTCGGTCTTCATGGTCACCGATGAAGCGTCGGATTTCTTCGTTCGAAGCCAGATCGCATTCTACGCTTCGACTCCATCCTACCGGCGGGTGATGGCGCTGCACGGTTGGGAGACGATCGCCGAGGAACTCTCGCGGCTTGCCCGGCGCCAGGACTGGAGCGCCATGTCCGGCCTGGTCAGCGACGAGATGCTTGCGACCTTTGCGATCGTCGCCTCCCCCTCCGAGCTGCCGCTGGGGGTCAAGTCTCGCTATAGCGGCTTGGCAAAGCGAGTGATCCCCTACATGCCGTACTACCCCGGCACGCAGGATGAATTCTGGGCTGCACTGGTGGAGGGGATGCAAGCCAAATGATTGTTGTCGATGCGCATGAAGATCTAGCCTGGAACGCGCTCACTTTCGGCCGCGACTACATGCGGTCGGTGGTTGAAACGCGCGCACATGAGCGCGGCACGCCGATCCCCGAGAGGAACAAAGGCCAGGCGATGATCGGCCATCCTGAATGGGTCGAGGGTCGGGTGGGCGTGGTCTTCGCGACACTCTTCGCCTCGCCGCTCGAAAAACAGGAAGGTGACTGGGATACTCAGGTCTACCGGGATATCGAAACAGCGAATGCCTGTTATCGCTCCGATCTGGACTATTACCGGCGCCTCTTCTCTGATCACCCGGACCTCGTCTGCCCGATACGATCGCAGCGCGATCTGAAGCGCGTGCGTGATGCCTGGGAGTCTGACTTCGAACAGCCCCCGCCCGTGGGTTTGATCCTGCTCATGGAAGGCGCCGACGGCGTTCGCGAGCCGGGCGAATTGGGATGGTGGTATGATGCCGGTCTTCGAATCCTGGGTCCGGCCTGGACACGCACCCGCTATGCTGGGGGTACCGAATCGCCTGGCCCGCTGACCGATCTGGGGCGCGAGCTGCTGCGCACGATGTCGGAGTACAACTTGGTGCTCGATTTGAGCCATCTCTCACCGGAAGGCGCATTCGAAGCACTTGAGCGCTATGATGGGCCGATCATCGCCTCACACATCAGCCCGCTCGAGCTCGTGCCCAACGCAGTCAAGCCTGAGCGGCACTTCAGTTCGGAGATGATACGATTATGCGCCGAGCGGGAGGTCGTGATGGGGATGGTCCTGGCAAATGATTTTCTCAGGGATGGATGGACCTACGGGCAAGACCGGGGCGCTGTCACCTTGCAGGATGTCGCCCACGCCATCGACGGCATTTGCCAGATGCTGGGCGAAGCGCGCTGGGTCGGGATCGGCAGCGATCTTGACGGCGGTTTTGGCCTGGAGAGTGTCCCGGCTGGGCTTGACAGCATCGCCGACCTGCGGTTAATTGGCGAGGCGCTGGAAGAAGAAGGATATTCCGCAGCGGAGACTCAGGCTGTCCTGGGCGGCAACTGGCTGCGGGTGTTAAGCCAATCACTTCCGGAGTCTTAATCGATGCCTCCCCTGACCCCGAAACAGGTTCGACGTGCACGGCGCTGGATGACGCTCGTGCTGATCGGCTTGTTTTTATTCTTGATCGGCATACAACCAGACCTGATCGGGATGAACCGCAGCCAAACCGTGGGCTTTGTGCAGATTGGCGTCTGGCTGTTCGGGCTGGGAATCATTTTGCTCGGGGCCTATGCGACGGTGCGAGTCGTGCGTAATGGAAAGCCGACCTCCCTGCTGGCCGATATCGGACTGCGCTTGATCGCCACTGGCTACGTCGTGGCGGCGACGGCTTCGCTGGCGGATTTCATCGGTGTGGGAGCGCAGCGCATGCCCAACATATATTTCGGCCCGGTGCAGATGATCGGGCTCGTGACCGGCGTGGTCCTCAGTCTGTTGGGGGTGATCCTTTATTGGCCGCGTCGTGCGAAGGATGAAAGCAAAGACACTCCGACCGCCAAACCGAGCTCGCCCACGAGCAACTCCGACGCAACAGTCTCTGCATAAAGCCGGCTTCTGTCGTCTCGATCAAGCGCTAGCCAGGTACTGACAGGCGTACGGCTCGCGCCTCCAGGTTCTGAGTAATTTGATCGCTTGCCGGGGCATTCTCATGGAGGGTGCCCTGCCCGATGATGGATTGAGGTTGGAAAGGCTGCCGATGAGCCCTACTTCGCCATCTTCTCGGAGGAGTGCCCGGGAAAGACCTTGCCTCCTGGCTTGAGGTGGGTGTAGGCGTAGTTTATGGCAGTCGTCACCTGGCCGTAGCCGATCACAATCAGGTTGAGCGGGTCGAGCTCCTCCTGCAGCGCAACATCGCCGGCAGCGTACACGCCGGGCAGGTTGGTTTCCATCTTGCTGTTGACTTTAATGTACCGCCGTCCGATCGTCTCAAGCTTCCACTCACGGATAGGCCCAAGATCGGCTTTGAAGCCCAGGGCCAGGATGGCGCGGTCGACCTCGATCGTCATCTCCTCATCCGTGCGATTGTCGAAGATCACGGCCCGCTCGAGACGGTCATCCCCCTGGAACTCGCGCAGTTCATAGAAGACGCGCACATCCACACCGGATGCCATCAGAGCATTCACTGAGGTGTCGTGCGCGCGAAATCCCTCCCGACGGTGGATCAGGGTCACGTGCTGGGCGACCGGTTCAAGCGCCAGAGCCCAATCCACCGCACTGTCACCTCCGCCGACGATCAGCACGTTCAGGTCCTGATACAGGTCGAGGTCTTCAACCATGTAATCGATCGCGGCCTGCTCGAAGCGTTCCACGCTTTCATTCTTCAACTTCGTGGGCTCAAAGGCGCCGATTCCAGCGGCGATGACGACAGTGCGGGTGTAGTGTCGGGCTTTATCCGTTTCGATCACCCAGCACATTTCCTGCGCGTCCCCGCCGGGCAGTGGCTCCTGGAACAGGTTCAGCGCTCGTTCGCCAAGTGCCATCGCCGGCTCCCAGCGTTTGGCTTGCTCAATAAGATTCTGGACAAGCCGCTTGGATAGGATTTCCGGGAAGCCTGGCGTGTCGAAGATCATTTTTTCTGGATAGAGCGTGATGAGCTGCCCGCCGGCCTGCGGCAGGGCGTCGATCACTTTGACCTTCAATTCACGCAGACCTGCATAGAAAGCGCCAAAAAGCCCGGTTGGGCCGGCGCCGATGATCGTGATGTCGAAGATTTCGACCTGGCTCTTTGGCATGGCTGATAGGTGCTCCTTCGGTCGGGAGTGTGGGATTATAAAGGGCCCAAGGAAGGGGTGTCAATTTTTGCGGGTTGCGGATGGACTTTCATGACCCCGGGGGGATTGCGAGCGCTCCCAGCGCCATGGCCGAGAGCAGACCAGTTGCGATCAGCAGAGTTATCCCCACCGAGCGCCACGGGCGTTGATCAATCAGCCGCCCCTCGCCGGGAGCCATCTGCACAACGTGCAGGGAAGGTCCAGCGAACCAGGTCAGCGCCACACCGGCCAGCAGACCGCCAAGATGCCCCCAGTTATCGATGCCCGGCATGAGTCCCAGCCCGAGATTGAGCAGCGCCACAATGATCAGCTGCCGCAGCTGCAGGCGCCCGAAACGCCCAAAGAGATCGCGGTGCAGGTAGAGGAATGCGGCCAATGCCCCGAGCAGACCGAAGATCGACCCGGAGGCGCCGGCAGATGGGTAGGGGTTGAAAGCAACGCTGAAGATGACCCCAGAGACTCCGCTCAGCAGGTACATCGCCAGGAAACGCGGCGTGCCGAAAAAGCGCTCGACCGCCGGGCCGATAGCGTACAGCGAGTACATGTTGACGAAGATGTGCAGGAGGTTGACGTGCAGAAAGATAGGGGTCACAAACCGCCACAGCTGGCCCTGCAGGATCTCCGGCTTCGATTTCGCCCCCCATTCCAGGAGCAGATTGGTGCCGGTCAGGTACTCGGTAATCCACTGGGCAGCGAAGACAGCGACCGTGACGGCGATCAATCCGTAGGTGCCGCGGAACTGGGACCAGGCCGGGCGCGGCGCGCGCGGCGGGGGCTGAACCGTACCGGTTTCCCGGGGAGCAGGCTGTGTGTCGGGTGCGATGAAGCTCATAGCTGAACCCGGCGCGGGTCCGTGCGATGATGCTCGGCTTTAATGATGGACGCGATCGTGTCGACCGTCGCGTCCAGCCGGTTATCGGCGTTGATCACATAGTAGTCAAACATATCCACCCGCCGCAATTCCTGGCGGGCGGTTGCAATGCGCAACTTGAGATTTTCAGCCGTTTCCGTCTTGCGAGCCTGCAGCCTGCGGACCAACTCATCCTCGCTGCGGGTGGACAGAAAGATCAGCAGTGCCTCGGGATACAGTTTGCGGATCGTCTCCGCGCCCTGAACGTCCAGGCGCATGACGACATCCGTGCCGCTGCCCAGCGCTTCGCGCACCTGGGATTTCGGAATGCCTTTGTAATCCTGGTAGACAATTGCGTATTCGAGCAGCTCACCATGCTCGATCATCTCTGCGAACTGCTCACGGCTGACGAAGAAATAATCGACGCCGTCCTGCTCGCCCTCGCGTTTGGGCCGCGTGGTGGCCGTGACAACGAAATGCATGGGCAGTCCGCGTTCCTTCATCCGCTGCAGCACCGTGTCCTTACCGACACCCGATGGGCCAGAGATGACGACCAGGAGTGGATGGCGCTGGCGTTCAATCAGGTCTTCTTGCATGACGTTGAAGCCTCCCAGTGGGGTCAGTATAATCCATTTGCAGGAGGTGCTGATGCCGATGTACGACTACCGCTGCCACGCGTGCGGCAAGCGGGTCTCGATTTACCAGAGCTATGAAGAGTATGGGAGCGAGCCGGTTCAATGCTCTCATTGTGGGAGCGAGGATCTCGAGCGTTTGATCCAGCGCGTGCGTTTCGCGCGCTCGGAGGAATCTCGTCTCGAAGCGATCGGCGACCCCTCTGAGTGGGGAGATCTGGACGAATCCGATCCGCGAGCGATGGCGCATATGATGCGCAAGATGAGCTCGGAAATGGGCGAAGAGATGCCGCCTGAATTCGACGAGGTCGTGGACCGTCTGGAAGCGGGAGAGAGTCCGGAGGAGATTGAATCCAGCCTGCCCGACCTGGGGATGGATGATGACCTATAGGCAACCGGCTTTAGCCCCGCGCTATACCGGATAAACCGCTTTATCTTTTATGCGTTAGCCAGGTGTTGCCCGTGATGCGTCTCAGGCGCAAATGCAGACCATCGATAGGACACGATTTCATGAAGAGGATGGGTTCCGGCCAGACGACGCCCGGTTCGAGCACGGTCGCTCAAACTTGATGCCGTAGAAATGCATCCACTGCCTGCTGAACTGCAGTTTTAACAACCTCGCGTCCGGGGCTGCCATCGATCACCACCCAGCGCTGCGGCTCCTGGCTGGCCAGCTCCAGATATCCATTACGGACCCGGCGGTGGAATTCCAGATCGTAGGCGTCGAGGCGGTTCCAGTTGCCGCCCGACTCGCGACGTCGCAGACCGCTCTCCGCGTCGAGATCCAGTAGCAGCGTCAGGTCAGGCACCAACCCGCCGGTGGCGAACTCCGTCACCCTGCGCAGCATGTCGAGATTCAAACCCTGGCCATAGCCCTGGTAAGCGAGCGACGAATCGAAGAAGCGATCGCAGATCACAATCTTTTCCGCTTCGAGCTGCGGCCTGATAAACTGGTTCACGAGTTGGGCGCGCGAGGCTGAGAAGAGCAGGAATTCGGTGCGGGGATCCATCGCTTTGTTTTCGAGCAGCATGAGCACCTTGCGAATCTGGTCGCCGATATCGGTGCCGCCCGGCTCGCGCGTGAGCACGACCGCGTGATCGAGGGACTGCAGGTAGTCCTTGAGCAGCTCGGCCTGCAGTGACTTGCCCCCGCCATCGGGGCCTTCGAGTGTGATAAAAGCGCTCAACTGCGGAAGATCCTTACCCGGCGGCGTGGTTCTTTCCCGTAGGAGTGAGAAATCAGGTTTGCCTGGCGTGCAAGCTGATGCTGAAGGCGGCGTACGTAAGACGAAGCCGGCGTCAGGTCGACGGATTGGGCGCCGTCGAGTACGTCCTGGATCGCCTGCTGAGCTTCCTCCAAACCGCGATCAAGGGCAGGGTCACCGCTGGCGACAGCCTGAAGGTTGAACAGCTCACTCAAGAACCCCTCCATCTGGTTGACGGTGTTCGCCCGCAGCACGTAAATTGGCAGGCGCCGGTTCTCTGCGTCTTTGATCGCGCGCTGGCGTTTGCGGTAATACGATCGCAGCGTGACGAGCACTTCCGCTTCGCCGATTGAATCGACCAGCACTGCCGGCACACCGAGCCGCTTGGCCGCCTGGCGCAGGCGGTTGCGTGCCACACCGTACGGATACACGCGCACGGGGGCAAGCGGCGTGCCGGGCATATGCGGCGGCGTGGGTGAGAAGGGTAGACCGCCGTTCTCGCGTCCCGGGGCTGTCGGCAGCGCCGTCTGGCGGCGGTATCCCGAATCGCCGGCAGCGTTCAAGCGGGCAGCTGATGGCGAAGTCTCGATCTTGATCTCGCCCTGCTCGTCGCGGTAGCGCAGCTCGGGGAGCACCGGCCTGCCGCGCAGCATCCCGTCGACAGCAGCCGAGACATCGCGGTGGACGGCCAGCCGCTCGCGGTCCTGTATCTCAATCAGCACGTCGAAGGTCGGAGCCGCGCGCCGTTCCAGAACGGTCTTCTGCGTGCCCCGCCGCCGCGCCTCCTCGTCGGAAAGCGTGACGGACTCAATGCCGCCGATCAGGTCGGAGAGAGTTGGATTGAGCAGCAGGTTCTCGAGGGTATTGCCGTGGGCGGTGCCGATCAATTTCACACCGCGTTCGGCGATTGTACGTGCCGCGGCCGCTTCCAGTTCGCGCCCGATCTCGTCGATGACGATCACTTCGGGATTGTGGTTCTCGACCGCTTCGATCATCACTTCATGCTGTAGCATCGGTTCCCGGACCTGCATCCGTCGAGCGCGGCCGATCGCCGGATGGGGAACATCCCCATCGCCGGCGATCTCATTCGAAGTGTCGACGATCACGACCCGCTTCTCTTCAGCCAGGATGCGGGCGGCCTCGCGCAGCATCGTGGTCTTTCCCACGCCGGGCCGACCGAGCAGTAGTACGCTGCTGCCCCCGGCGATCAGGTCCTGGATAATATCGATCGTACCGAACACCGCCCGTCCCACACGGCAGGTCAAGCCGACGATATCGCCATGCCGGTTGCGGATGGCGGCGATGCGGTGCAGCGTGCGCTCGATCCCGGCCCGGTTGTCAGCGTCGAATTCGCCGATGCGGGCGACGACATATTCCATGTCCTCGGCGGTGACCTCGCGCTCGGACAGCGTGATCTCCTGATCGAGGTAGCGGGCCGTCGGCACGCGGCCTAAATCGAGGATCACTTCCAGCAGGTCTTCAGGTCGATCGATCTCGTGCAGCGCATCACGGATTTTTGGCGGGAGAACCGCCATAAATACATCGAGGTTGTCGGTGATCTTCTGTTGAGTCATGGTTGTGTTGGCCGTGAGAGCGACTCCTTGTGCTCCAACGAGGTAAATGGCGCTGTCGGTTCAGGCTGCGTTCCGTCCAGGGCTGGCAGCGCCTGTTCCAGCGAACGCCGCACAGCGGCAGTCAGTCGTTTGACCATCACCGCTTGATCTGTGAAGGGCTGTAGCCCGAGGCGTTCGAGTGATCCGCCCAGCCCACCCTGATAGGACCGCACGCAGACATACAGCGGCTTGTCTCCGTGTGCGCCAACGCTCTGGATAAACCCGGCTAGCAGTTCATCCGTCAATTCCGCTGCCGGGTGGAAATAGGGCTGGATCCAGATTCCGTTTGCCCCGTCTTGGGTATCGAGAAAGCCGAGCACTTCGTCCCCGGCCTGAAAAATCAAGCCATTGTTGTTTTCGAGCGGCGGCTCGACTTGTTGCACAAGTGCCGGCACGATGTTGACGTACAAAGTCTGCACCGCGAGACGGTCACGAGCCGAGGCCGGCCGCCAGTCATCCGCCCGGGCCGGGAGCGATATCGAGGCTGCCCCCTCAAGCCGCCAGATGCGTTGACGGGCGTAGATTGCGAAACCTGCTCGCCGGAGCGTTTCGAAGCTCGCATCCGTCTCCCCCACCTCGGCGATGAGCATTTGTGCGCCCCGGTCGCCCGCCAGGCGCGCGATGCCATCCAGTAAGTGCAGCCCCTCGTCACCTTCAAGGATCCCGGCCGGGCTGATGTAAGCTAAATGGGCTTGAATACGGTCGCCGCACAGGATGAACTGCCCGATGCCCGCGATTTCCCTGGCCCTATCTGCCCGCAGCACCGCGGTGCAGGCTGAACGATTTCCGGGCAGGAAAACATCCAGCAGGGCATTTTGCATCGCCTGAGGCCCTCGCGTCAGCGCCATCTGTGAATCAAGGCAGATGCCGCGCTTGCGGAATCGATGGAGCTGCGCCAGGTCTCGCCAGTCTAGTGACCGTACCAGCATCGTTCAGTCGCCTGTGAACTCGAGAAAATACTCGTGGAAGCGCGTATCAAGCGAAAGCTCAGGATGAAAACTCGTCGCCAGCCACCGCCCCTCCCTTGCGGCGACGGTGTGCTCACCGCCATCGCCGGATAGAGTGGGCACGCTCGCCAGCACCTCGACTCCCGGTCCGGTGCGGGCGATGATGGGAGCGCGGATGAACACCGCCGGGAACGGTCGTTCCGGATCGCTGAGCGCCGGGACCCTCAGCTCAGTTTCAAAGCTATCCACCTGGCGGCCGAATGCGTTGCGCTCAACGCTGATATCCATTAGACCGAGCAGCGGTTGCTCCCGCTGTGCGTCGCGCGAGAGGAATATCGCCCCGGCGCATGTACCCCAGACGGGGTGCGATCTGCCGAATGACTGCAGCGCTTCGATCAAACCATACTCCTGCGCCAGCTTGCCGATCGTAGTCGATTCGCCGCCGGGGATGATCAGGGCCGCGAGCCCTTCCAACTGACCAGGCAGACGGACAGCACAGTGTTCGATGCCCAGGCGCTCCAGCATCGCTTGATGCTCGGCGAAATCGCCCTGCAGCGCAAGCACGCCGACCTTCATCCCTGCGCGACCTTACGTTTACCGCTCATGGTCTCAATATCCAATGCGAAGACCGATGTGCGCTGCAGTTCGTCGTCGGTGATGGGCCGGTAATGTTCGCCTGGCCGTAGCGCCGGGAAATACTTGTCGAGCAAGCCCTGTAAGCCATGACGTGCCTCATCATCCTCCGTCACAACCCGGGCCCGGCCGAAAACCATCACGCTGTTGTATTCTACGCTGAAATCGAGCGCCGTGTCAGCCGGCAGCAGCCGGCCCATGTTGGCCACCACGGCGCTTACCTTTGGATTGGCTTCGATGTTGCTGCGAGTGCGTCCGTTGCGGGCGGTGTGAAAGTATATGCGGTTCGAACTCGCATCGAACCAATAGAGTGAGACGTGCTGATAGGGCTGATCTTCGAATGCGGTTGCGAGTGCGAAATACTCTCCCTGTTCCAGCAGTTCGCGGATCAGAGCCTCATCTTCGATCGCCCGGTCGGTCCGCCGTATGGCGGTGCGCTCATCCGGCATCGGCCTCTTGGGTGACCGCTACCAGCCGCGCTCGGCAAGGCGCTCGGCTGGAGGCAGTTCCGTCACCTCGATGCCGACCATGGCCTCGCCCAGACCCTTGCTTACTTCAGCTAGGATCGATGGATCCTGGTAGTGGGTCACGGCCTCAACGATGGCCTTTCCCCGCCGAGCTGGATCGCCGGACTTGAAGATGCCCGATCCAACGAAAACGCCGTCCACGCCGAGCTGCATCATCAAGGCAGCATCGGCTGGAGTGGCAATGCCGCCGGCGGCGAAGTTCACGACCGGCATGCGCCCGAGCTCACGCGTCTCCCTCACCAGCTCGTACGGCGCACCGAGCTCCTTGGCATATGTCATGAGCTCTTCCTCGGGCATATTCTCGAGCTGCCGGATCGCCCCGAGCACGGAGCGCGCGTGGCGCACGGCTTCGACCACGTCGCCTGTGCCAGCTTCGCCCTTGGTGCGTATCATCGCCGCGCCCTCACCGATTCGGCGTAGCGCCTCACCCAGGTTGCGGCATCCGCAGACAAAGGGAATTTTGAAATCATGCTTGTTGATGTGATAGCTCTCGTCTGCTGGAGTGAGCACTTCCGATTCGTCGATGTAGTCCACACCAAGCGCCTCGAGAATCTGTGCCTCGACGAAATGACCGATACGGCACTTGGCCATCACAGGGATTGAGACGGCCTGCATGATCTCCTCGATCAATTGCGGGTCGCTCATGCGCGCCACACCGCCATGGGCGCGAATATCCGCCGGCACGCGCTCGAGCGCCATGACTGCCACGGCTCCAGCTTCTTCGGCGATGCGAGCATGCTCGGCCGTGACCACGTCCATGATCACCCCGCCCTTCAACATCTGGGCGAGCCCCTTCTTGACTTTGAAGGTCCCGGTTTCCTTGGTCATGACCACCTCCATCAGCTTCCCCCCTCTTCGATCTGATTCTACCACGCGCGGGGAGGGTGTTAAACAACCTGCGGCTCAAGTTTCGACCGCTGGTCTTGACAAGCCGGGGTTTTGTGTATACAATTAGTACAATAATACAAAGATACAAAGATACAATTAGACAATAATGGCCTTTGAGTGATGTTTTCCGAACTGGACTTCCGCAGCCACGTACCGATCTACGTGCAGCTCGTCGAGCGCATCAAACACCTCGTGGCCAGCGGCGTGCTTGAGCCAGGGAGCCAGCTGCCCACCGTTCGCCAGCTGGCGGCTGAATTGCGCGTGAACTTCAACACCATCGCGCGTGCTTACCGCATTCTGGATGAAGCAGGGGTGATCTCAACCCAGCAAGGGCGCGGGACGTTTGTGCTCGATCCACCACCTCCCGAACAGGCGGAGCGGCTGCGGAGGGCGGCACTGGAAGGCCTGACCGGGTCATACCTCGCAGATGCTGAGCGGATGGGCTTTGAACCGCAGGAAGTGGAAAACGAGATCGAACGCATGATCAGATCCTGGCAGGAATCAGGTCATGCCCCGATAGCACAGGATTAGCCGGGCCGCACCACGGCTCGAGACAAAGGACAGCAGATATGACAACTCGAAAATCCCTCTCGCAGTTCGATCTTACGATGCGCAGCGCAGGACCCTACCGGATCCGCATTCCAGGGGTCGCCTTTGCCATCTGGCTATTCTTGATGATCCTGTCCGTACCGCTTACCTTCGGCCTAATCGCCCTCGATGTGCGCAGCGGGTGGGTTGGAACCGCGCTGGTTTCAGTGAACCTGATTGGCTTGTACCTGCTGTTCGCCCTGAAGGTCGCTGACCAGTGGGAGAAGGCGATCGTGTTGCGCTTTGGTCGCTTCATGGGTTTGCGCGGACCGGGTGTGTTCATGGTCGTGCCGATCGTGGATCGCATCCCCACTTGGATCGACCATCGCGTAATGGTCACGCCGTTCAGCGCCGAGAAGACGCTCACCAAGGACACCGTTCCGGTTGACGTCGATGCAGTGCTCTTCTGGCTGGTCTGGGACGCAGAGAAGGCCGCCCTCGAAGTGGAGGATTACCGCATGGCTATTGCATGGGCTGCACAGACCGCGCTGCGGGAAGTGATCGGCCAAATGAACCTGGCGGACATCCTCGTCGGGCGGGCGCGCATGGACCGCGACCTGCAGAAGATCATCGACGAGCGCACCACACCCTGGGGCGTGACGGTCCAATCCGTTGAGATACGCGATGTCGTCATTCCACAGGATCTCGAGGACACGATGAGCCGGCAGGCGCAGGCGGAGCGTGAGCGTCAGGCGCGCGTGATCCTGGGCGAATCGGAGAAGCAGATCGCCCAATCGTTCTCAGATGCATCGCAGTCCTATCGCGATAACCCGACCGCCCTTCACCTGCGGGCGATGAACATGCTCTTCGAGGGCCTGAAGGAAAAGGGAGCCCTGGTGATCGTGCCTTCGAGCGCCGTCGACACAATGAACCTGGGCGGATTGGCCGGGATGACCTCGCTGGCGGCCAGCGCCATCAGCTCGGGGTCAGCGGAGGATGCGTAGGTGGCCGATAAGCCGCTTTATCGGGTGGAGGTGCTGGGAGGCGGCCTGCGCGGCGCGCGGCCGGAGGAGCTCGAATCGCTCCTGAACGACCTGGCCGGCGAAGGATGGGAGCTGCACAGCATCAGCCACCAGTCCAACAGCAATCGCGTGTGGGTGGTGCTGCGCACTGGCCGGCGCGATGGGGAGAGGAAAGAAAAACGCCACCGCGGGTGGAATTTAACCTGGGGTTAGCGTGTACTGTTTCACGTGAAACATCAACGGTGGATGGGCGGGCGCTGAACCGAAAACGCCCATCCGCGTGGGATTCGGGTCGAGGGTGTAATGCTTGAACTGGCCTATTTTCTAAATGGCTGTCTGATGATTGCGCTGCCGCTCGCGCTGGGGGTATGGCTCGTACGGCGGTTCTCAACGGAGTGGGGCGTGTTCGGGGTGGGGGCGCTGACTTTCGCCGCTTCCCAGCTGCTGCATCTGCCGTTCAACCAATTTGTGCTGATGCCTCTGCTGGGAAATGGCCAGAACCCGCAGCTTGTGACCGGCATTGCAGGGGCGCTCGCCGTCGGATTCTCGGCGGGCGTCTTCGAGGAACCGGCGCGCTATGTCGCTATGCGTTGGCTGGGCCGGCGCAGGCAGGGCTTTGCCCCGGCGCTGATGTTCGGCGCAGGGCATGGCGGCCTGGAGGCGATCATCCTCGGCGGCTTTGCACTCTATGCCCTGCTGCAGGCGCTCACGCTGCGCCATGCCGATCTGGCGGCCGTGGTGCCTACGGAGCGAGTAGCCCTGGTGCGTGCGCAGCTGGACGCATTTTGGGGTGCTGCACCTTCTGCTGTGCTGATGGGGGCGCTGGAGCGCGTCTCGGCTTTGATGCTGCATCTATTCAACAGCGTGCTTGTGATGCTGGCCGTCGTCCGCCGCCAGGTGCGCTACTTGCTGCTGGCGATTCTGGCTCATACGATCTTCAACGCCGTGGCGCTCTTGAGTTTGCAGCCCCTGGGCGTCTATATCACGGAAGGTATATTGCTGGTGCTCGGGCTGACCGGCGTCTACTGCCTGCGGTTTTTACGCGGGTTGTACCCCTCAGTTTCCAGTGTTGAGAGTGACAGGAAGACGGTGGGTGAGCCGCGCGTGGAAGTCAGGCACCCGGCGGAGACGCCCCGCGACCTGGATGATTCGAGGTATCTATAGACGCTCGAGGGCGCATGCAGTACAATGCGCGCTGAAGATTCGTGCACCCAGGACGGGATGATGATTCACACCGAACATTTGACGAAAGATTTCGGCGAGAAGCGGGCGGTTGACGATCTCACTCTCGACGTGGGCGAGAGTGAGATCTTTGGCTTTCTCGGCCCGAACGGCGCCGGCAAGACGACCACGATCCGCATGCTGGGAGCGCTGATCCGGCCCACCTCCGGGGCTGCGCGGGTGGCGGGGTACGCCCTGGGCGGCGATGAGACCCAGATCCGGCGCAGGGTGGGCATCCTGACTGAGGCACCCGGCCTCTACGACCGGCTCAGCGCCGAGCGCAACCTGGAGTTTTTTGCCCAGCTCTACGACGTGCCGGATGTCGCCGGACAAGTTGAGCGCTACTTGCGCATGCTCGGATTGTGGGAGCGCCGTTCGGAGGCCGCAGCCACGTTCTCAAAGGGTATGCGCCAGAAGCTTGCGATCGCACGCGCTCTGCTGCACGAACCGCAGGTGCTCTTCCTGGATGAGCCCACCAGTGGATTAGATCCGGAGATGGCACGCCTGGTGCGCGATTTCATCGAGGAACTGAAGGTTGAAGGCCGCACGATCTTTCTCTGCACCCACAACCTGGATGAGGCCGACCGGCTGTGTGACCGCGTGGCGGTGTTCAATGGGCGCCTGCTGGCGCTGGACACACCCGCTGCACTGCGCGGCCAGCTGTATGAACGGGCCGTGGTGTTCCACCTGCGGCAGGTCGACCCTGCCTGGACCGCGCTGATCGAGGCGCATCCGTTCGTGCACAAGACTGAGACCGTCGATAACAAGCTCGTGGTCACGCTGGACGACCCCGAGGCGAACAACCCGGAATTGGTCCGGACGCTGGTTGAAGCCGGCGCCGATCTGCAGTTTGTGGGCGAAGTGCGGCGCAGCCTGGAAGATGTCTATCTGCGCCTGATCCATTAACGAACTATTTAACGCTGGCAGGGAGTAGCCCTGGGACGAAGGTTGAGAACGATGAGAAAAGTCTGGGTAATCATGCGCAAGGAGTGGGCGGAGGTCTTCAAGAACCGCTTTGTGTTTTTTACGATTGCATTCATGCCGCTCGTCTTGACTGCGCTGCCGTTGATCATGCTCTCCGCAATGGGTTCTTCCGGTGATCTGGCGGGGCTCACCTCCAGCGACATGCCTTCCCAATTCTCGACCTTGTGCGGCGATCTGAGCGGCGGCGATTGCGCCCAGTACTACCTCGTGAGCCAATTCCTACTGCTCTTCATGCTCATGCCGCTTGCGATCCCGGTCACGTTTGCGGCCTACAGCATCGTGGGTGAGAAGACTACCCGCACGCTCGAGCCGGTCCTGCGACGCCGGTCCCGACGCTCCAGCTGCTGGCGGGCAAGGCGCTCGCCGCGGCACTGCCGGCGGTCGGCGTGACCTGGCTGAGCTTCGGGGTCTTTCTGCTGGGAGTGCGCGTGATCACGTCGAGCGTCTCGCTCACCGCGCAGCTCGGCGCCGGTGTCTGGTTGCTGGCGATCTTCGTCGCGGGACCCTTGATGGCTGTGGCTGCGGTCAGCGTGGCGGTGATGGTGTCCTCGCGTGCCTCTGACCCGCGTGTCGCCGAGCAGCTCTCCATGCTCGTCATCTTGCCGCTGCTGGCGCTGTTCTTTGGCCAGATCAGCGGATTCATCCTGATTAATCAGCGGGTGATGTTCTACCTGGTGCTAGGTTTGATCGTCGTTGACGCCGGGCTGATGGCTTTCGCCACACAGCTGTTCCAGCGTGAAGCCATCCTCACCCGTTGGAAGTGAGACGCCCAATGCGACCAAAATTGGTGAAGGCCGGAATCCTGTTCGCGTTTCTCGGCGCCGCGCTCCTTCCAGTTGCCGGGCAGGCCCAGGGAGGGGATGCGGCGCTCACGCTTCATTTGAGGCGCACCTTCGGATATGCAGCGGGCAGCCGCATCCAGGGGCGGTTTACCGTCACGGCGGAGGGTCCGCAGGACCTGGCACAGGTGACGTTCACGCTGGACGGGAACCCGATCGGCACGGTATCTCAAGCGCCCTTCCGCCTCGCGTTCAGCACAGGCGATTATCCGCTCGGTGCCCACGCGCTTTCAGCCAGCGGCCAGACCTCCGCCGGGGTGGCGCTCGAGGCGCAGCCGCTGCAGCTGGAATTCATCAGCGCCGAGTCGAGCGCCGGCGCCGCGCTCAAGATCGTCGTCCCGATCGTCGTCGGGGCGCTGGTCCTGATCCTGATCAGCTCGGTTGTGCCCGCGCTCGGCCGGCGGCAGCGCAAGTTCGAGTTCGGTTCATACGGCGCGGCAGGGGGCGCCGTTTGTCCACGCTGTGGGATGCCGTATAGCCGCTCCGTCCTGGCGCCGAATCTGATCCTGGGAAAGCTCGAGCGCTGCCCTCACTGTGGGAAATGGGCGATCGTGCCACGTGCCAGCCGGGAGCGGCTTGAAGCAGCCGAAGCGCGCTACCGGCAGGATGCACACCAGGGCGAGGTTGATCCCGACCAGCACGAACGCCGCTATGAGCGCATGCTCGACGATTCTCGTTTCGAGGACTGATCTCGCGTGGTCCATTGTGTGATGAGCAGGGTGTCTGGATGAATTCCGAAAGGAAACCGATCCCCGTTTGCGACTACGAGGGCTCGGATTACCAGGAGCGCTTCTGGGAGCAAGGCGGGCGAGAGTACGAAGACCAGGTCGAAGCGGTCGCTTTGCGGCGTTTGCTCCCGGCTGGGGGCCTGCGCTTGCTTGAGATTGGGGCAGGCGCCGGCCGCAACACGCCGCGCTACCATGGGTATGGTCAGGTGGTGCTCCTCGATTACTCCCGCACGCAGCTGGAGCAGGCGCGCGACCGGCTGGGACAGGGGGGGCGCTATGTCTATGTCGTGGCGGATGCTTACCGCATGCCGTTCGATGAGGGCCTGTTTGACGCGGCGACGATGATCCGCACACTTCATCACTTGAAGCAGCCGATGACCGCCCTGGATCAGGTGCGACAGGTGTTGGCTTCCGGAGCGGCGTTCATCCTTGAATTTGCCAACAAGCGCAATTTAAAAGCCATTCTGCGCTGGCTGGGCCGGCGGCAAGCCTGGAATCCATTCAGCCGTGAGACCGTGGAGTTCGCGCCGCTCAACTTCGATTTTCATCCAGCGCAGGTGCAAGATTGGCTGCGAGACGCCGGATTCCACCTCGAACGTCAGCTGACGGTTTCCCACTTCCGGCTGGGGATTCTGAAGCGGACGGTCCCGACCCGCCTGTTAGTGGGCCTGGATTCGATCATGCAGTGGACAGGGGAATTGTGGCAGCTGACGCCGAGCGTGTTCCTGCGCGCCAGAAAGGACGGTCCCTGGGGCCGTCCGCCGGGGGAGCTGCGCTGGCGCTGCCCGAACTGCCGCTCAACCACGCTCAACCGCTTCCAGGGCGGATTGCAGTGCTCAAACTGTGGGAAAAGATGGCCGTTGCAGGACGGCATTTATGATTTCAAGGATCCACTACCAGACGGACCAGGAGGCTGACTGATCACGGCCTCTTCTCAGCTCTTGGACGCGCTGGTAGATCGAGCCCTCCCGGGCCAGCCAACCCCGCCGAACCAACTCAAGCCGAAGCGGCGCTGCATCGGGATGAAACCGGGCAAGGATTTCGTCCACCTGGGTTTCGCTATACTGCTGCCCGGGTTTAAATGCATCCAGGAGGTGGCGGAAAACCACCGCCCGTTTTCTGGGCTGCGTGGGGATCTCAGACAGTTTCCCATCGTCACGGAGGTATTCACCCAGCACACGCCGGTCGTAGGCAGTGAGATCGACCTCCTCGGCCAGCTGCTCAAGATTCTCGGGTGTCAGCAGCGTCTGGGCTGTGGACTGCAGGGTATCGAGCTCTAAGCGGTATACGCTATAATAGCCGTCGGCTTGGGCGCTGACCAATCCGGCATGCGCCAGGCGCGCGAGATGATGTGAAACGGTGGAGGCGCGCAAGTCGAGCAACGCGGCGAGCTGTTCGACGGCATAAGGCTGGCGAGCAAGCAGGCCGAGGATGCGCAGCCGATTGTGATCAGCGAGTGCTTTGAGGGTTTCAAGCAGATTTGAATCATCCATATTGATAATATTAGAAATAATTCGATATATATCGAATTGAATCTTACAGCCGTTCGGACGCTGTGTCAAGCCAAGGAGGACTCGGGATGCTCCCCACGCGCGAAACGTATCAGGTCGAGGTCGCTGGTGTAACTCGAAAGCTGCCGCTCTTTGAAGTTGCCCCAGGCCTGCGGATTGCAGTCCTCAATATCCTGGGCGACACGGAGCTGGTACAAGCGTGTGCGAGAGCGTTGGCTGACGAGCTTGTGGAGGTAGAGCACGACCTGTTGGTTACGGCGGAGGCGAAGAGCATCCCGCTGATCCATGCGCTCTCGGTCGTCATGCGGGACGAGCGCTATGTCGTACTTCGAAAAGCCTACAAACCCTATATGGGTGAGACGCTTAAAGTCGAGACGGTCTCCATCACAACCGGCGCGCCGCAGACCTTGTATATGGACGAGAAGGACCGCACGCTTGTTGAAGGCCGCCGGGTGATCCTGGTCGATGATGTGATCAGCACCGGCTCGACACTTGAGGGGATGCGTGAGCTGGTCGCGAGCGCGGGAGGCGAGGTCGTTGGGGAAGCGGCGATCTTCACCGAGGGTGATCCGGGCGATTGGGAGGGCATCGTCTCGCTTGGACATCTGCCGCTCTTCAAGGACGGCGACTGAGGGGGAACCGCACCCCCTCACCGTGATCTGCGCCCCATTGATCCCCGCACCAGTTGCTCATTGAAGTGCGCGACTCTACGGCGGCTGCCTCGTATTGAGTATGGGAGGGAACAATGAACACGAGCAATCGTTCCACACTTGCCTTTGGATTGATCCTGATCCTCGTCGGAGCACTCTTTTTGGTGGGCCAGCTGTTTCCGGACATGTTTGACTGGCTGAATCCCGGGGAGAACTGGGCGTTGTTGATCATCGGTGCCGGCCTGCTGCTGTTGATCCTGGGAGCGCTGACCGGCGCGCCGGGTCTAGCCGTTCCGGCTTCGATTGTCGCCGGGATCGGCGGCATCTTGTACTGGCAGAATGCGACCGGGCGTTGGGACAGCTGGAGTTATCTCTGGACCCTGATCCCGGGATTCGTTGGGATCGGCGTGATCCTGAACGGCTTGCTCTCGGGGCATGCGCGCCAGGGCTTGCAGGATGGCGGCAGGACGATTCTCGTCAGCCTGGTGATGTTCGCTATCTTCGGCGCTTTCTTCGCCCGTGACCTGTTCGCGGGCTGGATGTGGCCCGGCCTGCTGATTCTGGCCGGAGTGCTGATCTTGATCTCGAATTTGCTGCGTCCCAGGGCTTAGTGGAGCAGATCCCGGTCCGGGGTCGAGAGAGGATATCCATGTCGGGAGGAAGGCTTGAACGCAGTCAGGACAACCGCATGCTCGGGGGCGTGTGCGGGGGCCTGGGAGAGTACCTTGGGATTGACGCCACCTTTGTGCGTCTGTTCTTCCTGCTGCTGGTCTTTGGCGAGGGGGCAGGCGTATTAATCTACTTCGTCTTGTGGCTGATCTTGCCGCCCGAAGAGAGCCCAGCGAGCAGCCTGGGAAGCAATGTAAATCGCGGTGCACAGGAGATATCCGAGCGCGCCCGCGAGATTGGCAGGAGCTTGCGCCAGGGACCCAGCGCGTCAAACCAGCAGGTAAGTTTGATCGTTGGCGGGGCACTTGTCATCGTCGGGGTCATTTATTTGATCGACAACCTCAACCTGGCCTGGCTGGGCTGGCTGCGCTTCAACGTGCTCTGGCCCGCGATGCTGATCGTCGGCGGGGCGTTCCTGCTCGTCCGATATCTGCGAGGAGAGTGAAATGGGCGCACATCGCAACCGGCCCGGAATCGCGGGGCCCTTAATCTTGATCTTTCTGGGGGTCGTTTTTCTGCTCAACAACCTGGGAATCCTTGAGTGGACGGTGTGGGACGTGATCCTGCGTTTCTGGCCCGTCATTCTGATCGCGGCCGGCCTGGATCTGGTCATCGGCCGGCGCTCAGGCTGGGGCTCGGTCGTTGCGCTGCTGATCGTGCTGGCGATCATCGGCTTGAGCCTGGGTGCTTTCCGGCAGCCGCCGGAGCCCTTTTCCGGTCCGCTGCAGGTCAGCGTCCCTCTGGGCAGCGCAGAACGGGCGGAGATCAAGCTGAACCCGGCTATAGGATATCTGCGCCTACGGGCTGGGACGCCATCCGGAACCGACGTCCTTCACGGCCAGGTGAGGCCATTTCGAGGCGAGCGTATCGGGCAATCCTCGCAGCCCATGGGGAACCAGGTTAAAGTCAGCGTCGGAAGCACGAGTTGGGTTGTCGTGCCGTTCATCACGATGAATTTCGATCGCCCGAACTGGGATCTCACCGTAAACCGGAGCACCCCGCTTGAGCTCAACACCAGCCTATCGGTTGGGAAGACAGAAATCGATTTAACGGGGGTGCCGCTTGATGTGCTGCGTGCTGAAACCAGCCTGGGGCAGACCGTGATCACGCTGCCGGCGAGGGCAGCTACAGTGGATGTGGAGGGCGGCATCGGCGAGATCGTGATCAAGCTTCCGGCGGGGGTCGGTGTGAGCATTCGTGCAAGCACCGGTATCGGGAATGTCGATTTGCCGGCAGGGTATATACAGCGCGGTGGCGTATACTACTCGCCGAACTTCGAAACAGCGGAGGATGTGCTTGAGCTCACGGCGGACCTGGGCATTGGTGCAATCCGCGTGCGCTGAAGCAATTTGTCCAACATGGGAACATGAACACCGGAAACGCTGTTTGAGCGTTTCCGGTGTTTTTCTGCTTGCGGCGCATGCACAGTGCATGCCAGTTTGATGTTGCCTGGGGTAAGTATCCCGTAAGGAGTGGCTGTTATAATCCTCTCCATTCAGGAGGGCAGGATGCTGTCAGATGTCGGCAAACGCCGAGAGGTCGAGCGCAAAGCGAAGGATGAGGGGCGTTTACCACCCGGCCAATCCGCAACCTTGAAATTCCCCGTTCTGCACTATGGGCCGATCCCGGTCTTCGATCCTTCGACCTGGGACTTCAAGGTATGGGGCGAGGTTGAAGAGCTGGTTCGCTGGGACTGGGACACGTTCCAGAGCCTGCCTCGCACGGAAGTGAAGATGGATATCCACTGCGTGACGCGCTGGAGCAAGTTTGACACAACCTGGGAGGGGGTGTCGATCAAGAGCCTGATCGAATCGGGGCTGATCAAGCTCAAACCCAGCGCTGCCTATGTCATCCAGCACTGCGAATACGGATATACCACCAACCTGCCGTTGTCGGTTGCGCTGGGAGACAACTTCCTGATGGCGATGCGTTTCAACGGCGAACCGCTCACCCCCGATCACGGCTACCCATTGCGGGGCGTGGTGGGGGTGATCCCGGGCCGCGAAGACTTGAAGGATGTCTACTTCTGGAAAGGCGGGAAATGGCTGCGTGGACTCGAATTCCTGCCGCATGACAATCCGGGCTTCTGGGAGCGCGCCGGATATCACAACGAGGCTGATATCTGGCTTGAACAGCGGACACAGAGATAACCGCGCCTCAACGATCAGGTTGCGATCCGGGCATCTGGCCCGGATCGTTTTGTTTCTCAAACCCCGAAGAATCTATAATGCAGGTAGAGGGTTCAGGACATGGAAGCGAGCGATAGCTATCAGGAAGAGCGCCTGCGGATGGTTCGCAATCAAATTAAGGGGCGTGGCGTGCGCGATCCGCGCGTGCTGCAGGCGATGCGAGAGGTTCCGCGTCACTTGTTCGTGCCTTCCGAGCAGCGACATCTAGCCTATGCCGATGGCCCGCTGCCGATCGGTGGTGGACAGACGATATCGCAGCCGTACATCGTCGCCTTGATGACCGAACTGCTCGACTTATCTGGGAGCGAACGGGTGCTCGAGGTGGGCACAGGATCGGGTTATCAGGCCGCGGTGCTGTCAAAGCTTGCCGCGCAGGTCTATTCGCTTGACCGCATCTCTGAGCTGGCCGAGCAGGCACGGATACGCCTGGAAGATTTAGACTGCACCAATGTGAATGTACACGTCGGTGACGGTTCGCAAGGCCTGCCGGAATACGCGCCCTACGATGGCATTCTCGTCACAGCCGCAGCCCCGCACGTGCCTGAAGCGCTTAAAGAGCAACTCGCCGACAGAGGATCGCTGGTGCTTCCGGTGGGAAGCAGAGCGGGTCAGATCCTCGAGCGCTGGACGCGTGAAGGCGACTCGTTCCGGGTGGAGAAGATCGCCCCGGTGGCTTTTGTTCCCTTGATCGGAGCACAGGGCTGGGGCGAGGATGAAGCCCCCGGGCGTTGGTGGCGTTCGAGATAAACTCCAACTGCTATCTGGCAGGCGGCTTTAAGTAGGCCAGCGCCTCTCCGGCATCCCCATCCATCACCAGCTCCACCAGATTCCCCTCGCTCTCCTGTGGGACGTCAATCACATGGATGCTTGCTTCCCATTCTGCTGCATCCGGAAGCAGGTTGATCAGCGCGTTGCGGCTTCGCTCGAAATAGTCACGTTGGAATGTGACCCGGGGATCCTCGAGTGGCAGCGCCAGAGGGAAGATGTTCGCCTCCACCAGATCCTGGAAGAAATGGGTCCCATAGGACGGCTCAGCCTTGTGCTCCTGATCGGCTATCTCAATCAGCGCGCGGGCATGGTAGATATCTGCAAATGTTACCGGAATCCCGATATCAGGGTTGCGGCTGCCCCAGCGGCCAGGTCCCAGCAGAATGAAGATCTCATCTGCGAGTTTTGCGTTGAGACGGCCGATCAATCTTGCCAGCTCATGTTTCTTGGCGATCGGCTGCAGCTCCCGATAGGAATGAGGGACCACGTAAATGAGGTAGCGGATATGTTTTACGATGCCATCTGGCACCATGAGGCGCGTGCGGAAGATCTCCCAGTCGGCGTTAATGTCGATTGGCAGCTCTACCCGCTCGCTCTGCAGGTGGCTCTGGGGGCGGCACTGCAGCAGAGAGATGCGCGCCTGCGGGATGCTGGATTCATCCTCCAGGATCAATGCGAATTCGGTGTCGACCGGGCTGCTGTACGCATGTTCGAGAGTCTCGAGCATCTGGCGCATGACATCCGGGAAATCTGTCCGGCGCAGCAGCCCATCGAAGGTGATGACGAGATCGCGCTGTGCCGGGCCGAGTGGAACGCTGAGCAAATCCTGCAGGTCGCCCTGCTCATACAGCTGTGCGATGTAGCGCAGGTAAGGCGTCTGCGGACCGATGCAATTTGAGACTGGCAGGCTGCGAAATGCATTCCGGTCGAGATCGATCAAGTCAACTTCGCTTTGCGAATAGCGGTGTATCTCGCGCGGTGAATTTTCCGGCCGCAAGTCTGGGTGGCTGAGAGCCACCAGCCGTGGATAGTCGCTGCCCACCTGGTCCACGGCGCGGGTTCCAAGGCCCCACACCATGCGCAGAAAACCCGCGTCGCGGTCGATGCGCGGGCTCCAGCGGAATTGGTTGCGCGAGAAGGCCACTCCGGCGGCGTCAGGCAGGAAGTAGGCTCCCACGCGCCGGCCCTGAGTCGCCTGGATCAGCACCGCCATGCGTTCGTCGTAGTCCAGCAGTTCGACCTTGCGCCGGTAGAGTATGACGTCAGGATTGTAGACGCTGGCGTACACCTTCTTGATGGCGTCCCGCAGCTGGGTCAGGTTCTCCTCGGGTGAGCCCTGATTGGGACAAAAATAGCTCTCGTACTTACCGGCGAAGGAAGTGCCGAATGAATCCTCGAGCAGACTGGAAGAGCGGACGATCAAGGGGATATCTCCAGCCCGATCGAGCAATCCCTGCAACCGCTCGAGGATGTCCTCCGGAAAGTGCCCCTCTTGGAAGGAGCGCACGATCTCCGGGTAATCGGCGCGGATCTCATCCTCCGGCTTGTACTTTTGATTGGCGAATACGTGCAAGCCGTTGAGCTGATTGAACTGATAGAACAGGTCAGCACCCAGAAACCATGAACGCGGGATGTGAATGCGCTCCAGCAACTCAGGAGCAGCCGACTTGCGCAGCACGCATTGTGCGAGCATCACACCGGCCGCCTTGCCGCCAATCTTGCCGCGCCCGATCCGGCGGTCGAGGATTGCCTTCAGGTCGGTGATATCGAACCATTCCTTGGCGATCCCCAGGTATGCCAGGTGGTCGCTGATCATTGC
>JARRJK010000008.1:0-35870 GCA_037379555.1 Anaerolineales bacterium
ATTGTCCAGACAGATGCATCAACCCGTGTGCTGCAGTGCGGATTGCAGCTCGCTGCACACGTACTCGACCTCCTCCTCGCTCAGTACGCCGGAGAAGGGCAGCGCCAGACTGCGCTGGCCCAGATCCTCCGTCACAGGGAAATCCCCGGGACGATAGTCGAATCGCTCGCGGAAATATGCTTGCAGGTGGATCGGTCTGAAATAGGGCCGGGGTGGTACGCCACGCGCTTCGAGTCTCTCTGACAGGGCTGTTCGATCGGTCCCTTCTGGCAGGCGCACGACATAGACGAACCAACTCATGCGGCTCGTGGATGGGACGACGTGCGGCGTCTCGATCGCTGGTATCTCCGCCAGACGCTCAGCGTACCAGCCTGCAACCTGGTCGCGCTTCTCCAGCAGTTCCGCCAGGCGGGTCATCTGCACCCTGCCGAGCGCTGCGCTCAATTCGTCCAGCCGGTAGTTGTAACCCAGGTAGGTGTGATCGAGCCAGGTGTCGCCGGGTGCCCGGCCCTGGTTCCGCATGGCGCGTATCCGCTCGGCTAGCTGATCGTCATCCGTGACGACCATCCCGCCCTCGGCGGTTGTAACCTGCTTGTTGGGGTAAAAGGCGAAGACACCGACGTCTCCGAGCATGCCCGCCGGTTGTGAATGGTAGCTGGCGCCGAGTGCCTCGCAGGAATCCTCGATCAGGATCAGGTCTGCCCCTTCAGTGATGTCCCGAAGTGCATCGTAATCAGCTGGCTGACCGAAGACATCCACGCTCAGGATCCCTTTCAGGGCCGTCTCGGGCGTGCTCCCCCGGCGTGGCAGCCAGCGGCCAGCAGGCTTGCCGCCCTGCTTTAAATCCTGCACAGCCTGAGCTACAAGCCGTGGATCGATGTTTCCTGTCACAGGATCGACATCGACAAACACGGGAGTGGCGCGTTCGTAAAGCAACACATTCGCCGAGGATACGAAGGAGAAGGGCGTGGTGATCACAAGATCCATATCGGCGATGTCGCTCGCACATACACACAGATGCAGTCCGGTTGTGCCCGAGCTGACAGCGATCGCATGCCGGGCGCCGGTGAAGTCGCGAATCCTACCCTCGAAGCTCTCCACTTCCGGACCCATGCTCAAGCGCGGCGTACGCATCACGGCTGCCACCGCCTCGCGCTCGGCCCGACCGATATCCGGGGCAGACATCGGTATCTGGCGCCTTTCGGGAGTTGCTTGCCCGCTGCCGGTCAAATGACTGCCTCCTTGCTCATGGCCAGATTGCGCCCGCCCGGACCACCTGTCCAGCCGGGACATCGGCCTTGACCACCGCGCTATTTCCAATCCGTGCTCCATCGCCCACGGATACAGCCAGGTTCACCGTGACCGACATACCCACCAGCACCGCCTTGCCCAGGGTTACACCGCCGGCCAGGCTGGCGGAGGGCGCGACGTTAACGTAGCGTCCCAGCACACAGTCGTGCGAGACCACCGCGCCGGTGTTGACGATCCCGCCAAAGCCGACGCGAGCTTCACTGCCTACATAGGCATGGGGAAAGACCTGCACGCCGGCCGCTAATTGCGCGCTAGCCTCGATGAACGCCGTGGGGTGGACCAGGGTTGGAAAATCAAAGCCGACTTCGATCAGCCGCCGGAAGATGCGCACGCGGCTCATCACGTCCCCCACACCACCCACTGCGTTGACCGCCAGGCGTACGCCCTGCCCATACAAATCCGGCAGAGCCTCCGCCGGTCCCAGGACGGGGATATCCAGGATGCGGGTCCCCGCCTTCATCCTGTCGTCGATGACCCCCACGATCGAATAGCCCTCGAGCAACTGGATCAGCTCGATCAGCGATTTCGCATGCCCGCCGCCACCGTACAGCAGCAGCTCGCCTTTCTTGCTTATGGGCAGTGGTACATCCAGTTCAAGCGCCTGACCTTGATCGAGCAGGTTTTGCAGATATCCTTCGGTGATCAGCGGCCCCACCGGAAGCGTGGAGAGGTCCAGCGCCCGGTCTTCCGCCAAGCGGCGGGCTGGTTCGGTGATCCGCAGCCCTTCAGGGGCACCATCAGCTGCCGCCTGGGGTGCTGCAGAGACCTCCGGCGGCTCCCAATCCGGCTTTGCTGCGATCCAGCACAGCGCCGTGCCTGATCGCAGCACATCCCCCTGACGGGCAGCCAGCCCAAGGACATAGCCACCCACCTCAGCGTACAGCTCACTGGTCGATTTCGTGCTTTCAAGCGTACAAAGCAGCTGTCCCGCCTCGACCTGCTCGCCTTCGGAGACATCCAGGCTGGCAAGCTGCAGTTCGGGCTCATTCGGGTTCAGCAGCGGTATCGTGATCTTCGTGGCTTCAGCCATCGAACGCTCTCAATCAGAGTACATGTTTCCGGACAGAACCTTGAGTCTATCGCATGCCCTGCGGGCCGCCAACGGCCGCGCCGGGGCTCAAACTGCAGCCAGACTCCTTGCAGCAGCAATGATGTCGCCGACCTGAGGCAGCGTCGCTTCCTCCAAGGTGCCCGCAGCCGGAATGGGAGTGTCAGCAGCCCCGAGCCGGGCGCAGCGCAGCGACGGTCCGAGCGATTCCACCATGTCAGCAATGCACTCAGCGCCCCATCCAAGCTGGCGTGAGCTTTCCTCGATCGTGAGCAGCCGCCCGGTCGCCGAGAGGCTTTCCTGCAGCACTCCGTGCTCGGATGGGCTGATCTGCGTGAAGACCACCAGTTCCACAAATAACTCATGTTCATAGGCTAACTTCAGGGCAGCGTGGCGTGCGAGTTCTGCCGAATAGCCGTATGCCGCCATAGTGAGCGACGGCGGCGGTGCACCGCGAACCCTCAGCCGGAAAGCGGGATACGCGCTGTCTGACACGGTCGACTCGAATTCGGGCAGCTCGGGCTGCGCGGGGGCTGCGTATAGCAGCTTGTGTTCGATGAAGAGCACCGGATCATCGTCCTGCAGGACGGCATGTTCCAGCAGTTTCGCCGGGTCGGCAAGCGGTGTTAGCGCAATGGTGCGCAGGCCCGGAACCCCCAGGAAATGCTTCTCCAGCGACTGCGAATGGGTCGGGCCGTAGCCGCGGCGTCCGCCCATCGGCGTGCGCACAACGAGCGGCACCCGCACCTGATCGTTGCTCATCCAGCGCAGCTTGGCGGCGTGATTCAGCAGTTGATCTCCGGCCAGCATCAGGAAATCGCCAAACATGATCTCGACGATAGGCCGCATCCCGCGCAGCGCCATCCCTGTGCCAATGCCCACAATGCCCGCCTCTGAAACGGGCGTGGTGATCACACGGCCAGGGTACTCGGTCGACAGGCCGCGCGTGACCTTGAATGCCCCACCGTAGGGATCGATCAGGTCCTCCCCTAGCAAAATCACCTGGTCGGAGTCTTCCAGGCAGTCTCGCATACCGTGATTCAGGCGCTCGAGGACGGTGGTCATCCCGAACCACCCAGGGCAGGCTTTAACGTAACGGGGTCGGCTGCGGGTTGAGCCCTGGCAGCCTCGAATGCCGCCGTAACCTCACGCTCGACCGATTCATCGATCGCTTTGCGCTCGGCTTCCGGTATTCTGCTGCCATGCACTTGCAGGGGGTCATCCTGACGGTAGCGTTCGATCTCGGCCGGATCACGAGTGTCATCGCCCTTGGAATGGGGGGCGAAGCGGTAGGTCTCGAGCACGAGCGCCTGCGGACCGGCGCCGGTTCGCACTTGTTTCACTGCCTGGCTCGCAATCGCCTGGATGTCGAGCACATCAGTCGTGCTGGCTTCATGCGCTGGAATCCCAAAGGCACGAAAGCGGTCTCCGATACTTCCTGCCAGGTTGAGCTTGATTGGCGTGCTCTGGGCATAGCGGTTGTTTTCGAGGACATATACGATGGGCAACCCCCAGAGCGAGGCCATATTCAGGCTTTCGTATACAACGCCTTCACCCAGCGTGCCGTCACCCATGAAAGCGAAAACGACACGGCCGCTATCGTATATCTTTTCAGCCATCGCCATACCTGCAGCAAGCGGGAGCGTCCCGCCAAGGATGCCGTTGGCGTAAAAATCCTTCCACTGCAAATGCTGGCTGCCGCCCCGTCCGCCGCATACGCCGCCGGCGCGTCCCATGAGTTCAGCTGCCAGCGCCTGCATCGAGCCTCCATACGCAAGAAAGTGCCCGTGACAGCGGTGATTGCTGACGACGACATCACCCTCGTTCAGCCAGCTCAGCACGCCGACGGCGTCGGCTTCCTGCCCGATGTATGTATGAGTCGTTCCGTAGAAATCGCCCTGCGGAAACTGCTCGAGCACCGTCTCTTCGAAACGGCGAATGCGCAGCATCTGACGGTATAGGTCCGCATGCGAAGGCTGATCCATGTATACAACTCCATGCACAGGCTTGATGCAGAAATCGCGCACGCAATCATACCACTCACCCCTGAAATGATACGAGCCGCCCTTCAGGGGCGGCCCGTGTTCAATTACTGCGTCAAACCTGCGAACTACATGTGCTTCTTTGCAAAAGCCTCAGCGACAATGCGCCATGCTTCGTGCGTGCCGGCTGGAGCCTTGGTGACGGCGAAGTAGCGCGCCCGGCCCTTGGAGAACTTGGTCTCAATCCGCCAATCCGAGCTCGTGAACTTCGACTTCGATTTCACATCATAGAATTCAAGCGGTTCTTTCATCGTTTTCCTCCTCGGCTGGTGCCTTGTAGTGATATGAATGGGCTCTACACAGGCTTCATCGTACCCGCCTTTTACGGATTGCGCAAGGTAGGATTGAGCATAAATCTGTGCAATATATAGACATCAGAAATCGTCTGGGTTGGCTTTTGACCCCTGGAATTCCTCCGCCGTGGCGTGCCCCGGCTGACTGATTCCCTCACGCCGGATGACCTTCCACAACGTAAGCAGCAGGATCTTCATGTCCAGCCAGAGTGACCAGTGATCGACGTACCACACGTCAAGTTCAAACTTCGCTTCCCAGTCCAGGATATTACGTCCATGGATCTGCGCCCATCCGGTTATGCCCGGGAGAACCGCATGCCGGCGAGCCTGCCGCTCTGTATAGCGCTTGAGATACTGCATCAATAGCGGACGCGGGCCAACCAGGCTCATCTCGCCCCGCAGGACATTCCACAGCTCGGGAAATTCGTCGAGGCTCAGCGACCGCAGCCAACGCCCCAAGCGGGTCAGCCGCTGTTCATCGGGCAGCAGCTGGCCCTCATCATCATGGGCTTCACGCATCGTTCGGAACTTGTAGATTTCAAACGGCTCTGCGTGCAGTCCTGGCCGCAGCTGGCGGTAAAGAACTGGAGAGCCCAGCCTCCAACGTACGATCAGCGCAAGCAACAGCAGGAGCGGACTCAGTAGAATGAAACCGGGAAGCGTCAGGCACAGGTCGAGGGCACGCTTACGTAGCGGAACCCCGGGCGGGAAAAGAGCTGCGCTCATCCTTATGAATCCCCGGCTTGGCGGCGTGCAAGCGCTTGCATGACACCCATCATCTCCGTCGCGAGCTGGGTGCGATTGAAGTTGTCCCTGACGTAAGCTCTGCCAGCCTGGCCCATGCTTCGTGCATCTTCCCGCCCCTGAGCAAGCCGCAGTACCGCATGCGAAAGCGCGGCGGGGTCTCCAGGCTGCACGAAGATGCCTGCGTGAGCCGCTTCGACGACCTGGCGGATAACGCCGTCGATCGCCAGGATCACCGGTTTTCCAGCTGCCATGTAATCGAAGACTTTGTTCGGGTACGTCGTTTTATATGCCTCGATCCCTCGCAGGATTGCCAGTCCTGCATCCGCATCAGCCAGCCACAGCGGCATCTTCGCCTTGGGCACCGGTGGGGCGAAGCACACATTATCCAAGCCCATCCCGCTTGCGTGTGCAAGGAGTGCCGGTTTCTCCTTGCCATCGCCCAACAGGACAAAGCAGATACCACGCTCCTGGCGCAAGAGGTCTGCGGCCTTCAGCACCGTTTCGAGATCATTCGACAAGCCATGCGCACCGGCATAGAGCACGATGAACTCGTCTCCGAGGCTGAAGAGTTCGCGCAGCGGGTGACCGTTTGGCGCAATCTGAAACATCGCCACATCGACCCCGTTGGGCACAATTTCCACTTGCCGCGCGCCGCGCGCCGCAACGTGCCCAGAAAAGCCAGGCGAATTGACCACGACCGTGTCCGCCTGCCGGTACAGCCAACGCTCCAGCCACTTTGACAGTCGAATGAGCAGTGGGTTCTTCAGCACTCCGACTTCGACGGCGAAGTAGGGCCAGAGATCACGCACCTCGAGCAGGAACGGCAGCCGCCTTATCTTCGCCAGCGTGGCGGCAGAAACTGCCTGGAAGATAGGTGGGGTCGTCCCCCAGACAAGATCGACGTCACGCACGCGCAGGGCGGCGAGCAAGGCGAGGATCATGAAAGCGACGAAGTTCACCAGGCGCTGCAGGAACGACTTGTGCCACGCGGCGAAGCTGCGGCAGCGAATGATCTCAACTCCCAGGTCATCCAACTCGCGCGTCACCCAGCGTGACACAGGCTCGCGCCGTCCGGTCATATAACTTGTCTGCCCGGTGATGACCGTCACCTGGTGTCCCTGCTGCACAAAAGAACGTGCAAATTCATGGTGCCGCGTACCACCGGCTTCGTCGAGCGCAGCGAAAGCCTGGTGGATCAGGAGGATGTGCATGGGATCTCCCAACGGCTTTCTCCCCAGGCGACTTCACGGAGTGCGGTCTGGCCTGGACCGAGATCGTCAGCCCAGACTAGCTGCGGAGGATCGACGCCCGCCGCTCCAAGCGCCCAAATGCTCTGCAGGCGAACAGGTAATCGAACGCTTGCTTCATGCATAATCTGCAGCGCCGGTTGAAGGACGGCGTAGGTAGGAGAACGCCAACCGCATAACTCGGGATTCACGCCAGCCAAACCGCCGTTCAAAGCCGCTCCGGCGCGGTAGATCGCCTGTTCGAATGATGCCCCTCCCATGCGCAGCGCGGCTTCTCCGACCGCGGTTTTAAGAGATAGACCACCTTCCTCGTCTCTCCATTCGACATCAGGGGTCAACCAATTGATGCGAACCGTATGCTCGCCGTTTCCGTACAGATAATCTACGACAACCCAGTACAGATCCTCGCAGCGCAGGACGGAACGCCGGTGGTTGATGCCGCGCGGCCTGAAGCCGTTCCTGACGGCCTCAATCCAGTCAAGCCTCCCGTCCGGCGAACTCCAACGGCAAAGAAGGTCGGCTGTGCTCCAATCCAGCCACAGAAATCGGCCAGCCCTCAGCATCGGTTCATAGCCATCCACGGTGAGAGTGTTATGACACCAGGCACCGGAGAATGCGTTCCGCCAGGGCTGCGGGGCGGTGTAAAGGTAGGTCCCGGCGTCGCAAGCCAGGTTCAGGCCACGCCACCACAGGTCAAAATGCATCTGGTCGCTGTGTCCCGGACGGTTTGTAAAGCGAGCGGCCCGCAGGCTCCCCCGGGCTTTGTCTCCACCAAGCCTGTACAGCCCACTCTGCGGAAAGTCAGCCCGCTGAGGGCGGCGTTCTCCTGAGCGTACATCCTCTGCATCGTCTTGCACCAGGCCCAGCCAGTACGCCAGATCGTCCCACGGGCCCGCCGACAATGAGCGTTCCCCGTACAGGAACATGGCTGTAGCCTGCGCTGTAGGGCGGAAATCGGCATGTGCCAGATCGCTCAAGGGCAGCAGCTGCGATCCGTCGTTAGGACCAAAATTGGGCAGAGCCCCAGATCCGGGCTCCATCCACGTATGAATCCAATCCAGCATGGCGGACAGCTGTGCGAGTGATCCATCCGGCAACGGGGATCCACAGCGCCTGGCGACGATTCCCGCCCAGAGAACTGCCTGGACGGCCAGCCGGTGGTAATTGCTCGAATGCTGGACATATCCGCCGTCGGGGAAAACCTGCCGTGAGAGCGCCTCAACCAGCGTCCGGCGGCCGATCTTCTCCCAACGCTCGGCCGCGCGCAGCTCCGGGAACAGCAGGCCAGTGCTGAGCAGCGCTGCCGCTTCGAGCAGCAGATGGTTGTTGTCCTGCGCGCGAGCGTAGATTAATGTCGGAGGGATGCGGGCTGCGCCTGCCGCGATGCACTGGACCACGCGCTGCAGTTCAGACGGATGTCCCTCCCAGTACGGAAACAGCGCTTCCACAGCATAGCTCAGCGCGATCGTACGGAAGGCGACCTCCTGCGCCGAGTGCCAATGCAAGCCGGTGTTGGGTGGGTTGTTCACCTGCCATGAGTCGAAGATCTTCCAGAAGGTCTCAGCATGACTCACGTTGCCGGTCAGCACAAACGCCCGCAGAAGATCAAAAGCCCATCCGAAGCGCGCCGGCTCCCAGAGCAACTTCACATCTCCGGGCAGCCGTTCCAACTGGTACCCACTCCAATGGCGGCTCATATCGACGTGCTTACCCGGCGTGCCCGGTTCAACCGAGGGGAGCAGGTTCCATGCTGGGGGAAAGCCGAGGTCGACCTCCAGTTCGCCGAAAAGCTTGACGCGTCCGTGCGCGGGCAACGCTGCGGCCTGCAGCGCGCCCTCAGGTGAGAGATCGAGGGCGTGTGCATCCGCTTGGCAGAAGCCGGATTGGGGAGCGTTTTGCTTGCGCCAACTCAAATAGGCTGCCGGATCATCTGGGATATCGGGCCGCAGCCAGGTTGCGAGCGGCCGCGCTGCCCAGGTCCATTGTGGCGTGCGCCACCGGTACCAGCCGCTCCTGATCGCCGTCCGGTAGATCGCCATACGCAGCAACGGCCTGAGGCCGAGTTCACGAAGGGCCAGGCGCAAGATCCGCATCATGAGGTTTATTGAAAAGCGAAACGTTCAATATCCACCGGCTGCCTCGTCCGGAGCGATTCTAAGGCAGCGAAGGACGCCGCAGCGACGCCGAAAAGCTCCTCGTAGGCAATGGGCGGTGGCCCGCCTTGACGGATAGCGGCTGTGAAGGCCTCCCATTCCGCACCATGGCCTTTATCCTGGCGCAGCCAGGACCTGAACATCCGCCTTCTCCCGCCGGACACCAGCTCCAATCGGCGAAAATCATGCAGCACCGCTGCCCGCCCGCCCCCAAAGACCTCAACCCTTTCCTTTGGCAGGGCGCGATCGCCGTTCGCAACGTAGGTGATCGATCCTACCGACCCATTTGCGAATTCCAATGCGAGGCTGAAATTATCCTCATGGTACAGGCCCTCATCGGGAAGCGAGGCAGCCGCCACTCGAACCGGAACTTCACCACATAGGAAGGTTATGAAGTCGATGAAATGACAGCCCTCACCGAGCAGACGGCCTCCGCCAAGCTCCGGGTTGTGCAGCCAGTGCGTGGGAGGCAGCGGGCCAGCGTTAATGCGGTAGGTGACCATCAGAGGCTCTGCCACCGGGTCGAAGAACGTCTTCAGACGGGAGGACAGCGGTGCAAACCTGCGGTTGAATCCCACCGTGAGCAGCCCCTGGCTGGCGTGGAGCGCCTGAGCCACATCATCCAGTTCCGCCCGATTCAAGGCTAGCGGCTTCTCACAGAAGACATGCTTGCCCGCCTGCAGCCCGCTGACGGCCTGGCGGGCGTGAAGGTGATGACGGGTCAGGATGGCGATCGAATTGATGTCCGCTGCCTGCAGCAGCGCTTCGAAATCCGTCTCAGCTCGCTGAAAACCGAATTTTCTGCCGACAGACTGCGCGCTCAGTCCTCTGGCGCTCACCAGGCTGACCAGATTAACTCCTTGTGTCCGGCGTAAGGCAGGCAGCATAACGGCCGTGGCGAAGTTACCCGCTCCTACGACACCCAATTGCACGCTCTCAATCCTGCCGGGAACTCCTATCAACTCAACGCGCGTCGCGGGCTGCTCTTCAGCCGGGCGATAGGTCAGCAGCACGGCGAGAAAATCATCGCCCGTCTCACCGCCGATCAGCCGGTAAGCCTGCGGTGCTTCCTCGATCGGGAAGCGGTGCGTAACCAGCGGCTTTACGCGCACCGACCCATCGGAGATGAGTTTCAAAAAGCCTTCCAGGTTGCGGCCTTCGGTCCAACGCACGTAGGAAGCAGGGTAATCAACGCCAGCTTGCTCGTACAGCGGATCGTATCGGCCCGGCCCGTAGGAGCGGGAGACGATGAAATTGAGCTCTTTCGCGTAGTAGGTCTTACGCGGCAGATGAGTCCCAACCACGCCAGTGGCGACGACGTGCCCGCGGTCGCAGGCGATTTCACCCGCGAGCTCGACGGTGTCATCCGAGGGCGTATCGGCGCATATCTGGACCAGGTCGAAACCATGGCCACCGGTGAAACTCCGCGCGGCATCATCCGCAGTTTCCCTGCTGACCACCTCGATCCCTAACGCCTGTGCCCGCGCCACACGAACAGGATCGAGGTCGATGCCCAGCACGCGACAGCCCGCAGCACGGGCGATCTGCGCTGCCAGCAGCCCCAGCAATCCCAAGCCAACGACGCAAACGTACTCCCCGATTTCCGTCTTACCCAGCCGAAAGCCGTGCAGCGCGATCGCCCCCAGGGTTCCGAAGGCACCGCTTGCAAAATCGACTTCTTCCGGCAGCGGGGCAAGCAGGTTGCGTGGCACGACAACGTACTCGGCATGGACAGCAAAACCTCCGCCAGCGCATGCGACGCGCTCGCCAACCCGGAAGCCCTCCAGGCCGTCGCCCAGCGCGATGATTGTTCCGGCGCTCGAGTAACCGAGTGGTATCGGCTGGTCGAGGCGGTTCTGGACTGCTTCGAATGTAGTAAGCAGTCCTTCCCGGGCGGCTTTCGAGAGCACCTGTCGCACCAGATCGGGACGGGAACGAGCCTTTCCGAAAAGACTCCTGCCGGCGAATTCAACCAGCGAGCGCTCTGTGCCAGCCGATACGAGCGAGGCCGCGTTGCGGACAAGGGCCGTTCCGGGGAGAACCTGCGGAGCAGGAACCTGCTCGACCCGGGTCTCGCCACTGCGGATTTCCTGCACAACTTGCTTCATGGCTGCATCTGCCTCAGATTTCCGTCATTTCAATTGTCAAGCAGGATGAAGATTCGGCCGCGATTATAGCATTCAGGCGGCGCTGGTCACACTTACCCAATGGTAACCTCAGGAGTGTCCGAGATCTGGAGCCACGCGGGTGTGCAGATTCACCGCCGCGACCTCCCTCAGGCGCGGGTGCATGACAAAGTACTGGCGCCCCTCGTCCAGGGCTTGCGGCTGTGGGCTGATCACACCCTCCCGCAGGCCGCGCAGGGTTTCAAGCACAAGCTCCGGCATATGCGGTTCCAGCCGGCGCCGGATCGATTCGAAGGTATCGCCGGCCCGCAGTCCTTCCTGGTGCTGCAGCAGTATCGGGCCAGTGTCCACGCCGCGCTCCATCAGGTGCGTCGTCAAGCCGATTTCCGGCTGCGTATTGGCCTCCAGCAGCGGCCATTCCACCACATCCATGCCGCGATAGCGGGGCAGGATGCCGGAATGGCAGTTCAACACGCCGCGCCCGGCAAGATCGAGCACATGCTGGCGGATCAGCCCCCCGCCTGTGAACACGACCAGATCGGGCACAAGCCGCTGCAGCAGCGCAACAACACGTGGATGATTATGGTCTGGCACGACCATGCAGGGAACGCCCCAGCGGCGGGCATCGGAACGCAGCGACCCTGGCTTCAGGCCGATGCGCCTGGCGAACGACGGCATGCCTTCCGGATCCCTCCCGAGGGATGCGTCCGGACTGGAAATGAGCTTTTCCCGGATTTTCTGCAAGAGTCGCGGCCCGTCGCGACGGAATTCCACCCGTACGCGCTTCCAATTGAGAATGCTGCGTACCACGATCCCGCAGACTTCCATCCCATCTTCCGCCTGGATCAGGTGTGCTACGGACCGTGAATACAAACTTGACGATGTGGGAGCTAACAGGAGCAGCTGCATCATACGACCACCCTGCGCAGGCCGAGCTCCGCCTCGGACAGGGCGTACAGGTAGAGCACGTGGCGTCGATCCAACCGAACGCGGCGGTGGAAGCGCCAGGCCCTGTCATTCAATTTCAGCGCGGCGTTCAAGTAGCGCGGATCATGGAAGCGTTGCGCAGCGCGGGCGAGCAGGATTGCCGCGCCATGCTTTTCAATCCACATTTCATCTTCGCTTCCTCCAGGAGAGAGCTGCAGTGCCCGTTCCCGCCGCAGTTCGACATGCCGCAGCAGGGATTCGATCACCGGTTGAAGGACCGAATCATTTGCAGGATCTCGGAGCAGGCTGTTAAGCGCGGTCATCGTTCCGGCGCGCACGCCATCTCGTCGAATGAGATCTCCCTCTTCAAGCCGCTCTCGCCAGGCCTGCCCCTGCTCCCTTTCATATTCAGGAGAAGGCGCATCCAGCACGAGGTCCTCGGGCGCACTGGATAGCAATCCCAGTTCGATGGTATGTCTCAGCACGCGGATTCCATCCCTGTACCAGGCCGCCTGTCCGGCCTCTTCTGCGCGGCACGCCGATAACAGCTGCTGTACGCCTGACTGAAGGTACGTTTCGACCTGCGCCTGATCCAGGCCCTTTTCGAACAGCCGCTCGGCCAGCAGGAGGAGACTCGAGGCGAGCCTGCGGAGCATCAACCTCGCCTCGCAATCCGCAGCAGCGCGCTTGCGCCATCGAGACCTACAAGCCCTTCGCCGCTGACCGGAAACTCAGCCGTTTCCAGCGTACCTCCCGGGCAGCTGATCACCCCATACTTGAAAATCTTCATCGGCCGCCAGGGATCCTTCTCAAATCCGTAGATCTCCTCCCAATGGAAGGCATCCTCGCTCACCAGGACCGCTGCGCTGCTGCGTTGAACCGCCGGTCCTGGTTCAACGGTGGTGAACGCGACGTACAATCCCTCAGCCGTAACCGCCCCATACCACGCGGGAGCTCGCAGGACGCCGCCGACCTCCAGCCGCCCGGTTGCCCGCTCAATGCGCAGGGCATGGTTCTGCTCAAGCTGGCTGTCAGTTAGCCAGCAGATGTGATCAGGGGTGAAGAACAACCTCACCGCCCGCCAACGTTGATTTCCCTCCCCGAAGCGTTCCAGCGTCTTGAATCGATCGCGGGTCCGGTAGAAAAAGCACTCACCATCTTTGTCGCCCACGGTGATCCAGAGCGCTTCCGCCTCATATGGATCGCGATACACGCCGTGCACATGACGCACTGCGCCTGGAGCGAAAGTATGCGCAACTTCCCACGCTTCGAGGTCCGGATCGACACGCCAGATCCGCACCGCCTCCCGGGATGGATTCATGAAATACTCGCCAAATACCGTCCAGCCCTGTTGATCCTGGCAGATACCGCCATGCAGCACGCTGTCACCCGCAATCGTGAAGAGCGGCACCAACGATCCCTCAGTACTGACGCGGTAGACCTGCGAGGCGCGGATGGCGAGCACCAGGCCATTCATGTTTACAAACAGGTTGGCTTTATCCGCGCGCAGCGCCCGGGTCAGTGGGCGGGTGAACGCCAGCAGGTCCCGTCTCCAGACAAACGGGAAGCGTGCAAGACGGGTCCAGGCGCCGCCTGAACGACCGCGGACGATCCACCGCCCGTCCGTTCCCCACAGGGTGCCATCTGCCTCGCGGTGGTGCAGGATGGTGACCTCTGGAATCAGCTTCAGCGATTCGACCCGGAAACGGGGCGCCGAACCAGCCGGCGGCTCCATCAGCACGGCTCTCCCTCCAGGCGAACCCCATGCCGCCCGGTCACTTCCTCGTACAGATCCTGCGCGAGGCGCCTCCCAGCCTCCCTCGATGCTCGTTCCTCGATCAAAGCTTGATTCCGATAACTGGCCTGTTCACGCAGCGCCTTATCCTGGAGCGCCCGGACGACCGAACTCGCCAGCTGTCCCGGATCCGCGAGGGATGTCAGAATGCCGTTCGATCCATCCTCAATCCATTCGCGCAGCGATTCGAGGTTCGAAACCACAGGGAAGCAGCCGCAAGCGATCGCCTCCAGGAAGCTGTTCGGTGTTCCGTCATGGGTGCTCGGCGAGACCATCACCCAGGAGCGCTGATACACGGCTGCCATCCCTGACGGCGAAAGTACCGGAAGCAGCAAGACGCTCTCCCGGATACCCAGCTTGTCCAACCAGCGTTCGGCCTGAGCCTCGCCAGCCATCGACGGACAGAGGAAGACGCACCCCGGCATTTGTGACAGGATCTCGGGAATCGCCTGGAAGAAGGTGTCGTTGCGAATGTAAGCCCGAAAACCGCGTGGGTTGACCACGACGGGAACATCTTCCGAGATCCCCTCCAGAATCTCCCGCAGCTGTGGTTCAATTCCCTTCAGGTTGGCACTGCCAGGGTGGAAGATACTGGTGTCAATGCCCCCGCTGCCGGGCAGCACTACGGAAGGACGAGCTTCAGGGAATCCGTACTCGTGGGCCAGGCGTACATCTCGGCGGCAATCGGCATGCAACCCAGCTGCGGTATGCAGTGCCCGCCGGGTGAGGATCGACATGCCGGGCGCAGCCCCGGCGTGCAATGTAAAGTCGTTGCCCCAGACCGAGATCACCAACGGCCAATCCTGAACAGCAACCGCAGCAAGCATGCCTTCAAAGGGGATTCGCAGCGCATGAACAACATCGGGGCGGATCGACCTGAGCTCGGATCGCAGTTTCCTGGCGGCCCAGGGCAGCGTGAGCGGGCCAAGCCAATGTCGGATCGCCGAACGCAAGCCGATGGTTGCTGCACCGCCGGGAGCCTGGCCGGCCGAGATGCCGCGCGCACTTCCGCTGAACGCGACCGGGATGAAGCGGTACGAGGCCAGGCCGGAAAGCGGCTCGCAGCGAAAGGTCGAAACCAGGTGTACCTCGTGCTCGCCCTCTATGAAAAGCTGCAGCCATCCGCGCGCATGCGGGCTGCGGCCGTCAGCGACGAATGCCAGCCGCATGGCTCAAGTCCCCACCACGTTGTTCATGGCCTGTACGAAGGTCTCGGCCATGGATTCAATATTAAACCGTTCCACAGCGAGCCGGTGCGAGCGCGCACCCATCGCCAGCAGGCGTTCCGGGTCGGCGAACGCCTCTTTGAGCGCCGCTGTCAGGGACTCCAGATTATCCGCCGGCAACAGCCACCCGTTTTCATCGGCGACCAGGTCGCGCTGGGTTCCGTCTCCACGCGCGACGATCACCGCCAGTCCATTGGCCATCGCTTCCTGCACTGCCAGACCACCCGTCCCCGGCAGAACGAACACATCCGCCCAGGCGAACGATGCTTGCAACTCCTCACCGAAGAGCGCTCCAGCGAAGCGGGCTTGCGGGCAAAGATCTGCCGCGAGCGCCTCAAGCCGGGGGCGATCGGGCCCGTCGCCAACGATCCTCAATTCGGGTTCTTCCGGCAGGCGTGAACAGGCTTCGAACAGCAAATCGACCCGTTTGCGTGCTTGCAACCGGCCGACGTACAGAATGCGCCCGGGCCGACCTCCAAGAGGGTCACGCACCGGGGCTGGTCCGGGGCGTGGGGAGACGGCATTGGCGGCGACGAATGTCCGCTCCGGCGAAGCCCCCAAGCTGATGTACTCTGCCGCTCCCTGCTCGCTGTACGTGAGCAGCGCATCGAACTGCAGGATGAACCGGCGCCGTAATCTGCGGCGCAAGCCCCTAAGCAATCCATTGGCCTGCGGCACGCCGAGACCCCAGCCGATCACCGGCCGTCCCCGGCGATGCATCCAGCGCACGGCTGCGCCACTTGACAGGTAGCGCGGGTTTGCCTCCAGTATGAGTACATCCGGCGACCAGCGCTCGAGCCATTCTCGCAGTCCGATCTGGTAGCACAGGTAGCCAGCCCCGGAGAGGAGGTGCAAGTTGCGGCCGCGTACCAGCTCGGCGCCTTCTAGAATTTCCGCAGATCGAATCGCCTCACCGGGCCGCGGTTTGCCCGCGAAAACGCTCAACCCGCCCTCACAGGTGCGTCCCAACAGCTCGAAGAACGCCCGCCGGTACACTGGCAGCACCCGCTGCTGAAGGCCCGCCCGGCCCGCAAAAGCCGCTCCCATCGATCAGATCCACTCCAGCGCCGTCAGATAGCCGGCCAGCATACGCTCCAGCCCGAATTCGGCTTCCGCCCGGCTGCGTGCAGACGTGCGGTAGATCCTCTGGTGGTCCAGCACCTTCTGCGCTGCCCAGGCCAGGCCGCTGATGTCGGGGGGGTCAAGGTTCCAGGGATCCCCGCCGTAGGGCACCAGCTCGCCGGCGCTGTCAACGACGATTTCGCTTAAGGCGCCGGTGTCGAAGGCGACAACCGGAGTCCCACAGGCCATAGCCTCGATGACAGCGTTCGGGCAGGCCGGATGCAGGTCAGCTGCATAGAGGAAATGGGCTGAGCGGTCGATTTCAGGAATCTCCGTGCTCGGTACCTGGCCGCGCCATAGGACCTCGATCCCGGAGGAGCGTTCGACCTCCTCCCGCAGGCCTTTGACCGTCCGGCCGACGATCGTCAGCTCCAATTTGCGCTCGCGCAGGTCTTGAATGCGTTCGGCGAGTTGAAGCGCATGCTGCAAGCCGATTTCATACCCGCCTCCCAGCGTGCCTTCGACGACGAGCATGCGGTCATGGTCGAACGGCGGCGAGCCCACACCGTGCGGCGAATAAAAATCCAGATCGACCCCGTTCATTACGACATGCGCCGGGACAGACGCCTCTCCGTGCACTCGCTCCCACCAATCGCGAGCGAACTCGCTTTGATACACAATCCCGGTTGCCAGGCGGTTGCGAATCGTAACCAAGAGCAGGTTGCCCAGCTCCGCACGCAGGAAATGACGCAGGCCGGTGCTGCGCTTGCGCTGGATCCAGTTCATGCCATCCAGACGCTGAATGACAGGCACGCCGCGGCGGCGGGCAGCCAATAAGCCACCCAGCTTGCGCGTGCCGCCGATGACAAGCACGGCATCGTATGGACGATCGTCCAGCGAAAAGCAGACCTCGACGCCGCGCCGCACAAGCGCAGCTCTCATTTTCTCCTGAAATGTAACCATGCCACCGACACCTGCCAGGCGCGGCAGCATGCACAATCGCTTTGCTCGCGCGGAGCTTCCTGAAACCATGAATTCACCAACCTGTTGCTGCTAACAAACGAATAGCACGTGGCAGTCCGAGAGGATCATGCACGGGATCCCACCCGTCTGGCAGGGATTCCAGCCCAGATCTCCATCTCACCGGTCGACTCGAGCAGGACGGCGTTGGCCCCGATAACAGTTCCCTGGCCGACTGTGAGCACGCCCTCCCGGCAAAGCACTTTCGCTCCCGGTGAAATGAGCACATCGTCCCCCACAACGATTGCCTCAAACGAGGATTCCTCCACCGGGCGGTAGATGTCAGCCCTTCCCAGAGTGACGCCGGGGTAGATCTTGACCCGGTCCCCTATCCGGGTGCCTGGATGGATCACGACGCCGAACCCGCCGTGCGCCAGCTCAAAGGCCGAACCAATCTCAACGCTGCGCGGGATCTCCACGCCCAGACCCTTCAGTATGTAGTATGCGAATTTCCCGAAGAGTGTGGATTTACGGGCATAGACCAGGCGGCTGTAGATATCGCGCTTCACGCCTCACACCTGATTTTCAGCGAACATCCGAATGGCATCCACAATGCGTTCAGCTGCGTGCCCATCCCCGTAAGGATTAACGGCTCTGGCCATCGTCTGGTATTCCTTTTCATCCTCGAGCAGGGTCCTGGCCGCCTGAAGAATCCGCTCCGGATCACTTCCAACCAGGCGCGCCGTGCCTGCCTGCACCGCTTCCGGCCGTTCCGTCACCTCGCGCATCACAAGCACCGGCTTGCCGAGCGCCGGCGCTTCCTCCTGCAAACCACCTGAGTCCGTGAGCACGAAACGGCAGCGCTGCATCGCATAGACCATCTCGCGGTAGCCAAGCGGTTCCGTGAGGGTCACATTGCTCATGCCCTGCAGGATCTCTTTCGCCGGCTCCTGCACATTGGGATTGAGATGGATCGGATAAAGCACGTGGATACGATCACGGTATTCTTCGGCCAGCTCACGTACAGCTCCAAAGATACGCCTTAAGGGCGGTCCGAAGTTCTCACGCCGGTGGGCCGTCATCAGGATCAGCTCGCGCCCTGCGGGAAGTGCTGCCAGGGGGCCCGCTGGCGGATGGAAAGGCTGTTCGGCGATCTGCAACAACGCATCGATCACCGGGTTTCCGGTCACCACGATCGCCGCTGGGGAGATGCCCTCCGCGAGCAGATTGTCACGCGCCCAGGTCGTCGGGGCGAAATGGAGATCGGCGACCACCGCGGCCATCCGCCGGTTGACCTCTTCCGGGAACGGCTGCCACTTGTTCCCTGTCCGCAGGCCCGCTTCAACATGACCCAACCGGACACGATGATAATAGGCAAGCAAGCCGGCAGCCATGACCGTCGTCGTGTCGCCCTGCACCAGAATCCAATCCGGCTGAAGGTCGGCCAGGATGGGATCAAGCCCCTGCAGGACAGCCGCCGTTAGATCGGGCAGGGTCTGATCGGGGCGCATCAGATCAAGGTCGATTTGCGGCTCGATCTGGAAGATGTCAAGCACTTGATCCAGCATCTGCCGGTGTTGTGCTGTGACGCAAACCATCGACTCGATGCCGGCTGTTTGCGAAAGGCGGCGGACGACCGGCGCCATCTTCACCGCTTCCGGCCGCGTGCCGAAGATACTCAGAACCCGCAACGTGGTATCAGGCATCCATCTCCCCTACGCCGAGCGTAATCAAACGGAAGCCAGCCTGCTCCCAGGCCGATCGATCCCAGATGCCGCGCGTGTCGATCACTGTACGTGCCGGCGTGATCGAGCTGACCCAGCCCGGGTCGATCTCCTTGAAACGAGTATGATCCACCAGCAGCAAGAGCGCTTCAGCCCCTGCGAGCGCGTCTTCAAGGGAATCAGCCGAAGAAGAGCCGGGCACGTTTGCCGCTGGGACAAAGGGTTCGAACGTGATCACCTGAGCTCCCGCCTCGATCAGCTCCCGCACGACTTCCAACGCTGGGCTTTCCCGCAAGTCGTCGACATCGGCTTTGTAGCTCAACCCGAGCGCGCAGATGCGCTTGCCCTTGAGAGACCCGAGCGCGTTCTGGACGATCCCCACCACGACGGCAGGCTGCGCATCGTTCACGAGCCGCGCCTGACGGATCAGAGCGCTGGTTTCCGGAGCGGCCTCGACCAGGAACCACGGGTCGACGCTGATACAGTGCCCGCCGACGCCAGGGCCCGGCCGCAGGATCTGCACCCGCGGGTGCAGGTTGGCGAGCTCGATCGCCTGCCAGATGTCCACACCGAATGCCTGCCCAAGCCGTGAGAATTCGTTGGCGATGGCGATGTTGACATCGCGGTAGGTGTTTTCCATCAGCTTCACCATCTCGGCCGTCGTCGCATCGGTGAGCAGGATATCTCCGCGTACGAAGGTCTTGTACAGGTCCCGGCCGGCTCCGGCGGAGGCCTCGTCAAAACCGCCGATCACCCGGGCGTTCTCGATCAATTCCTGCAGGATCTTGCCGGGCAGCACACGCTCCGGGGAGTAGGCAAGGTAGAAATCCCGACCTGCAAGCAGGCCCGAACCCTCGAGGATCGGGGCGACCAGGTCTACCGTCGTGCGCGGCGGCGAGGTTGATTCGAGCACAACCAGATTTCCCGGACGCAGGACTGTCCGAATGGATTCGGCTGCGGCCTCCACATAGGAAAGATCGGCGTGTTTTTCTGCAGTGATCGGCGTCGGCACAGCGATGATGAACGCATCAGCCGCTTTCGGGGCTTCCTCGACGCTCAGCTTGCCAGAGCGGAACGCGGCCTGAACCAGGGTGCGTAAACCCGGCTCCTGGATATGGATCTCGCCGTTGCGCAGCACATCGACCACCCGCCGATCGACGTCCACACCGATCACCTGCAGGCCGTGCGTGGCGAACGTGCTCGCCGTGGGAAGCCCGATATAACCAAGTCCGAGCACGCACAGGCTGTTGAATTTCACATATGCCTCCTGGGTACATCGCGCTTATTATCCCATAAGCGTGGACGGCTCGAAAATTCCCTGAATCGTACCATTACCCGCCGATTGACATCCTGAACGACGATCCTCCGTTACAATCAGCGCATGCAGAATGCTCAAGATCGCTGGATGCCTCGCTTAGCGTTGGGATTCACGGTTGTGATCCTGCTCATCATAGTGGCCGCCGATTTTGGCTGGGGGACGACCCTTTTCAACTGGGTCGCTCTTATCCCGGGCAGGGATTTTACCGGCCATTTCACCCTGATCGGCCTGCTGTCGCTCACAATCAACCTTGCTTTTCGCCGGCGGCCGATCAGGATTTTCAGGCTGCCTGTCCAACTCGGATCTCTGCTCCTCATGCCCATCGTGACGTTGGAGGAGATCAGCCAGATCTGGATCGAAACGCGTGGCTTTTCCTTGCTTGACCTGGCAGCAGATTTCCTTGGCATCTGGCTGCTGGGTGGGCTTGCTTCAGCCTGGTTATGGCGCAGATGGGAATCGCACGGTCCGCCGCGAAGCCAAGCCCCAGAAGGAAAGCGAGGTCTGAAATGAAGCTCGCCGTAGGTTCCGACGAACGCAACGAACTCACTGACGCCCTTCGTGCGTACCTGGAGGCGGAGGGGCATGAACTTGCGCTTTTCGGCCCGCTGACCGGCGATAAGGCGAGTTGGCCGGAGGTCGCCCGGGACGTGGCAAAAGCCGTGGCGGAAGAGGAAGCCGAGCAGGGGATCCTGTGCTGCTGGACCGGCACCGGGGTGAGCATCGCAGCTAACAAAGTGCCAGGTGTGCGGGCTGCGCTTTGCAATGACGCAGCCACCGCGCGGGGCGCACGATTATGGAATGACGCTAATGTGCTCTGCCTTTCCTTGAGATCAACCTCGATCCCGCTTGCGCACGAGATTCTCCAGGCCTGGTTTGATACCCGCTATGTCTCCAATCCCGAGGATGATGCCTGCCTGAAGATCGTTCATACACTGGATGCGCAATACCGCCAGTCGAGATGAAGATTTCCTGAAAATCGCCTTCCCGTCGCTGGCCATCACCCCCGAGATAGCTGGCAGCGTGTACAATAGGCCAATTGATAGACGGGAGAATGCATGTCCTGGCGTGTTTGCATCGCAGATTCCATCGATCCCGCAGGGGTAGCCATCCTGCAGAAGGAAGCGGAAGTAGACCCGTCCGATCTTGAAGCTGCGCTGGGCCAGGTTGATGCAGTGATCGTCCGCAGCCGGACCCGCGTGACTCGGGAGGTCATCAAACGCGGTCAACCGCGTCTGCGCGTGATCGGACGGGCGGGAGTCGGCGTGGACAATATCGACCTACAAGCAGCCGAGGAGTTCGAGGTCATCGTGGTCAACGCGCCGCAGGCGACAAGTATTTCGGTCGCCGAACATACGCTGGCGCTGATGCTCGCACTCGCCCGCCAGATTCCCGGGGCCGATGCGAGTATGCGACGGGGAGAGTGGAAGAAATCGGAGTTCGTGGGGGCCGAACTGAATGGCAAGACGCTGGGGATCATCGGCATCGGCCGCATCGGAGCGCTGGTCGCCGAACGGGCACGGGCTTTCGGGATGACGATCCTCGCCTATGATCCGCAGCTAACCCCGGATGAGATCGACCGCCGCGGGGCTGAAAGCGTGGACCTGGAAACCTTGCTGCAAACGTCGGATTTCGTCAGCCTGCATGTGCCGCTGACCGATGAAACCGCAAATCTCATCGACCACCACGCCTTGCAGCAGATAAAACCGGGCGCCCGGGTGATCTGTACCTCACGCGGCGGCGTCATCGACGAAAGGGCACTGCTCGCAGCCCTCGACAGCGGCCAGGTTGGCGGAGCCGCGCTGGATGTATTCGAGCACGAACCCCCCACGCGCTCGGGCTTGATCGATCAGCAGCATGTCGTCCTCACACCACACATCGCCGGGCAGACGCATGAATCGCAGGCGCGTGTGGCGCAGGATGTCGCAACGGAAGTGCTCACAGTGCTGCGCGGTGGAAAACCGCGCTGGCGTGTGATTTAGTCCCCAGGAGTGATCATGGCAGACAACATCAAACGATTGCGCGAACTGCTCGGACTCGTCTCAGACCTGAATAACGCTGCAGCACTGCTAGGCTGGGACCAGCAGGTCTACATGCCGCCCGGCGGCGCGGGCGCCAGGGCGATGCAGCTCGCAACGCTCAGCACGCTGGCGCATGAAAACTTCGTCTCGGATGAGATGGGAGCAGCGATCGAAGCGGCTAAAATCGAAGTCAAGGACTCCGATCCGGATTCGGATGAGGCAAGACTGGTACGGAAGGCCGAGCGCGACTACCAGAAAGAAGTGAAAGTGCCTTCCTCCTGGGTGAGCGAGTACTCGCGCATCACAGCCATGGCGCACCAGGATTGGGAGCAGGCCCGTGCAGAATCGAATTTCAAGCGCTTCCAGCCGCACCTCGAGAAGATCGTGGATCTGCGGCGCCAGTACGCCGATTTCTTCAAGCCTTACGATCACGTGTATGACCCATTGATTGACGATTTTGAGCCCGGGATGAAGACGGAGGAGGTCAAATCCGTCTTCGAGAAGCTGCGCGGAAGGCAGGTCGACCTCGTTCAGGCGATCCTCGAGGATGGGAAGCCCGTCGACGACTCGCTCCTGCACCAGCACTTCGACGAGCAGAAGCAGTGGGGCTTCGGGGTGAAGGTCATCAAAGCCTTCGGCTATGACTTCAAGCGCGGCCGGCAGGATAAATCCGTCCATCCCTTCACCACGGGTTTTGGCATCGATGATGTGCGCATCACCACGCGCATCGACCAGGATTTTCTCAGCACGGCGCTGACTGGCAGCATGCACGAAGCCGGTCACGCGATGTACGAACAGGGGGTCGATAAAGCCCTGGAACGCACGCCGCTGGCGAACGGCGCTTCGCTGGCAATGCATGAATCACAATCCCGGATGTGGGAAAACATGGTCGGGCGCAGCAAGCCCTTCTGGCAGGCATACCTGCCGGAGTTGAAGAAGGTCTTCCCCGAACAGCTGGGCGATGTGTCGCTCGATGATTTCTACCGGGCGATGAACAAAGTGGAGCGCACCTTCATTCGCGTGGATGCCGATGAGGCGACGTACAACCTGCATGTCATGCTGCGCTTCGAGCTCGAAATCGCACTGATGGAGGGTGATCTGGCCGTCGCTGACCTGCCCGGGGCCTGGAACGAGAAATTCGAAGCCTTCCTCGGCGTCGTCCCGCCGAACGACACGAAGGGCGTCCTGCAGGATGTGCACTGGTCCGGTGGGATGATCGGCTACTTCCCGACATACTCGCTTGGGAACTTGATTGCGGCTCAACTCTGGGAGAAGATTAGGAGCGACATCCCGGACCTCGACGAGCAGATCGCGGAGGCCAAATTTGATGTGCTGCTCGGCTGGCTGCGGGAGAACATCCACCGCCACGGAGCGAAGTACGAGCCGCTCGAACTACTGCGCAAGGTCACCGGTCAGGATCTGGAGGCAGAGCCCTACCTGCAGTACCTGGAGCAGAAGTACAGCGATATATACCAGCTTTCTTCGTGAACAGGAGATACGGCATTGTCTCTCACAGCGATCCATAACAACCTGGCAACCTCGGTTCTGCTCTTCATGCTGATCGCCGGCGTTTATGGCCTCGTAAGCTACTTCCGTGGCCAGAGCATGTCCGGAAATTATTGGGGCATCCTCGCCGTGGGTGAGCTGCTCATCCTGGGCGAAGCTGTTTTAGGAGCCGTGCTGTGGTTCTCAGGCGCCAGGCCAGGGAGGCTGGGGATCCACGTCCTCTACGGCGTTGTCGCCGTGATCTCGCTGCCAGCCTACTACGCGATCACAAAGGGACGTGATGACCGACAGGTCGTGCTGGTCTACAGCCTGCTGAACTTCTTCCTGGCGGCTATCAGCCTGCGGGCGGCGGCGACCGGAGTTTAGAATAGCGGCTTATGGCAACCATTCTCATCGTTGACGATCAAGTGTCCACGCTGGACCTCATGGCCGCGACAATTCGGATGCTGGGCCACGAGCCCATCATAGCGAACAACGCTCCGCAGGCGCTGGAATTGATCGCCAGCGATCCCCCCGACCTGGTTCTGCTGGACCTGATGATGCCTGGCATGAACGGGCTCGAGATGCTTTCCCGGCTGCGCGCAAACACGGGAAACGACCAGCCACCGGTCGTTGTCATCACCGCCGGCGGCGAATACGACATCGAGGACCGGGTATTGGAGGCCGGCGGTACGGCGTGTTTGCAGAAACCGATCAAAATCGAGCAACTGAAGGAAACGATCAACTCTTTCCTAAACCATGACTGAAAAAGTCCTGCGGTCAAAGATCGCCATCCTCGAAGGGGATCAAACCGGCCAGGAACTGCTGGAGGAGGCGCTGCGTGTGCTCGATCCAGACGTGACCCGGGTGCCGCTCAGCTTCGAACGCTTCGATCTCAGCCTGGCCAGCCGGCGCGCGACGAAAAATGAGGTCATCCAGGAAGCCGCGCAGGCGATGAGCGACTGTGGCTTGGGGCTGAAAGCCGCGACCATCACCCCGATCGATCCCGATGATGTCGGCAGCCCCAACGCCATCCTGCGTGAGGCGATCGACGGCAAGGTCATTCTGCGCACCGGCCGCCGCCTGCCCAACGTGCGCCCGGTCGGCGGCGTTCATGCGCCGATCTCCGTCGTACGGATGGCCGTGGGTGGTGCATACGGCGCGCATGAGTGGCGCGAGACGAGCGCGGATGGAGACGAAGTCGCGCTGCGCACTGAACGCATCTCTCGCCAGACCTGCCGGGCGGTGGCCGAATTCTCATTCCAGCACGCCAGCCGCACCGGGGCGAAAGTCTTCGGAGGACCCAAGTTCACCGTCAGCCCGCTGTACGAGGGCATGTTTAAAGAAGAACTCGACCTCGCTGCCGAGCGCCATCCGAACGTGCGCTACGACCCGCAGCTCATCGACGCTACCTATGCCCTGCTGCTGCAAAACGCGGGGGAGGCGCTCGTGATCCCAGCCCTCAACCGTGACGGAGATTGTCTGTCCGATCTCGTTCTACAGATGTACGGCTCGATTGCGGGATCGGAATCGCTCGTGCTCGCTTTCGATGAAACCGCCACCAAGGTGTGTGCGGTGCTGGCTGAAGCCCCGCACGGCACCGCTCCCGCACTTGAGGGCAAGAACATCGCCAATCCAATGGCGATGATACTGGCCGGAGCCGCGCTGCTCAACTACGTCGGCAGTGCGCAGGCCGAACGCGCCTCACGCGCGATCTACGAAGCCGCGTTTGAGGCCGTCTACGAGGGATCCGCTACGCCCGATATGCGCGGGCAGGCCAGCACGAGCGAGTTCACCGACGAAGTCATCCGCCGCGTGACGGCGAAGCTCGAGGTCTGGTCCAGCCTTGCGTGAGACCATCAGCCGTGCCTGCCCGGTCCGCTCATGAGCTGCCCATGCTACGGAAAGTCAGGATCCACCTCCACGCGGGTTTAACCCCTGCCGGTACCGCAATGCGGCTGGCAGCCCTGTCCCTGTTCTTCGCTCTCGCAGCGTGCCAGGCTGGACCTGGATCGACCCCGACCCCGAGCAACTCACGCCTCGATCCAAGCCCGACCGCGAGCACCGAGCCCTTGCTCTCTGTGACGGACACGCCGGCCCCAATCAGCCAGTCGTCGCCCGCTGTGGTGATCGAGCCCCCTGTACCGATCCCAACCGGGACGCTGCCGCCAGCCTCCGTGGGTGTCCCGCAGGAAGAACTGGCGATCTTCCTGCCCGGGCCCGGTTCGCAGGTCATCTCGCCGATTCAAATCCAGGGCTACGGCGGGCCGAGCCGCGACAACCGCGTCGAACTGCGCCTTTACGGCGAAGATGGCCGTCTGATCTCTCGCGGTTACACATTCCTCTACTCCTACCCCGGCCGGCCCGGCCTTTACTACGGCCAAGTGCCTTTTGAGTCATCATCGCTTGCGGAGCTGGCCTGGCTGCAGGTGCGCTCCTACGGCGACCGCTTCGGCCTGCTGAAACACATGACCACCATGCCAGTCACCCTGCTGACGAGCGGCAACCCGCGTATTGAGCGCAACCTGCACGGTCCCGAGAAGATCACCATCTACCAACCGGTGGAGGAGACCAATGTGCGCGGCCCGAAGCTGCAGGTCAAAGGGGCAGCCTGGCTGGACGAAGATCTGCCGCTGGGTGTTGAAGTCCTCGATCTGCGCGGGAATGTCATCGCCTCGGCCGAGGTAGCTGTGGACGCGCCTGCCGTCGGCGCGCTGGGCACATTCGAGCTTGAAATAGAGCTCGCACTGAACCGATCCCAATGGCTCCGGCTCGGGGTTTACGAGCGGGGAAGCGGCCCAGTCGATGTAATCCATTACGCAAGCGTGCAATTCTGGTATATCCCCTGAGCCTTCGACTCTGGCATCAAGAGTGCAACTTCAAGCTGAATGGGCGCGCGCCCTGGATGATATAATTCGCATCCTTTCGAGGGCACGATGGAGAGCACACAAAGCATCCAACGACCTGGCCGCAACCTCGCCCGCTACCTGCTGCGGGCTTTCATCGCGTTCAGCAGTGCCCTGCTGGTGCTGGCAGTGGGCGGGATGCTGCTATTGCTGAGCGTCCGCCTCTTCTACAGCCAGCGCGCGTACCCCGGAATAGCCCTGGCGGGCACCCCCCTAGGCGGGAAAAACCAGCAGCAGATCGTCCAGGCGTTGGAACCGCAGTTTCCTTACCCGGCCAACGGTACCATCATCTTCTCTGATGGCGATCAGAACTGGCTTTTCACCCCGGCTGACCTGGGTGTGAATATCGACCTGGAAGCTATGGCGCGCTCGGCCCTGGACATCGGTCGGCGGGGAGGTTTCTTCCAGCGCATCGAGGAACAGCTGCGCGCCTGGTATCGCGGCGTTACGCTGCCCGTACTGGTCCGGTTCGATAAAATCGTCGCTGGAAACACTCTGCGAGCGATCGCCGACCAGATCGACCAGCCCGTCGTTGAAGCCGCCCTGACGATTGAAGGCACCGAGGTACATGCTACCAATGGCCAGATCGGGCGCCAGATCGACATCGACGCCACGCTCGCCGAACTGGAAACTCCGGTACACCAGATGCACGATGCGCTCATCCCTCTTACGATCGTCGAGAGCGCCCCAAGCGTGCTCGACGCCGCGCCTGCCGCCGCGCGCGCCCAGGCGTTGCTGCGCCAGCCGCTGCAGCTTACGGCGGAGGGCGCCGATGCGATAGTCATCCCGCCGGGCGCGCTGGCCGGCATGCTCCGTTTCGATGTCGTTGCGGGCGATTCCGGCGGCGAGTATGCGATCCGCATCGATCCCGCCCAATTGCGCGCCCTGCTCGAACCGCGCAGTCCTGAGCTCGAAAGGAAATCCGAGAACGCCCGCTTTATCTTCAACGACGACACCCGCCAGCTCGACCTGCTGGCGCCGGCGGTGACCGGCCGCACGCTCGATGTCGAAGCCTCCATCGCCGCGGTCGATGACGGATTGAATTCGGGCCAGGCGAGCATCGCCCTGGCGTTTGCATATGAATCGCCCGAGGTGGGCGATGCCGCGACCGCGGAGCAGCTCGGGATCTCTGAAGCCGTCAGCGTAGTATCGACCTACTTCTACGGATCAAGCAGCGGCCGGATTCAGAACATTGAAACAGCCTCCTCGGCCTTCCATGGTCTGCTGATCCCGCCCGGTGGGACGCTTTCGATGGCTGATGTGCTGGGCGATATCAGCCTCGACAACGGTTACGCCGAGGCGTTGATCATCTACGGCGACCGCACGATCAGCGGAGTTGGCGGCGGCGTGTGCCAGGTGAGCACCACGCTCTTCCGGGCGGTGTTCTTCGGAGGTTATGAAATCGTCGAGCGGCATCCGCACGCCTACCGGGTGGGCTACTACGAGCAAGGGCCCGGCTCACCTGGACCCGGACTGGACGCCACCGTCTTCGTGCCGCTGGTTGACTTTAAATTCCGCAACGACACGCAATACTGGCTCCTGATGGAGACTTATATCTACGGCAACCAGTTGCTGTGGAAGTTCTATTCAACCTCCGATGGTCGCAGCGTCAGCTGGAGCAGCAACAGCTCGAACGAGGTTGATGCGCCAAAGCCGCTCTACAAGCTGAACCGCGATCTGCCGGATGGAAAGATCAAGCAGATCGATTACGAAGCCGATGGGATGGACGTCGTCGTCTACCGCACCGTCACACGCGGCGATGAGACGCTGCACCAAGATGTGATCAAGACCCACTACCTGCCCTGGCGAGCGATCTCCGAATTCGGAAAAGGAGCGGAGATACCGGACGACGTCGAGGTCCAGGAGGACTGACGATCCCCGAACCCAATTTGACAAGCATCGAGCTCGCGTCTATGTTGTACCCGCTTCCTGCAACTGAATGCACGAGGAGAGACCCATGATCAGTGATGATCTGCTGGAGATCCTGCGCTGCCCGAACTGTGTGCGCGAAAAAGAAGGCCTGCTGAAGCTGCACCGCGACACCTGGCTGATCTGCCAGGAGCCAGATTGCGGACGCAAGTACCCGATCAAGGATGACATCCCGGTGATGTTGATCGAAGAAGGAGATAAATGGGTGGACACCGCCGTGGAGGATCTGCCGGTGCCGCCGCCCTCGGATGGATGACGCGCAAAGGGAGTGAGCTGGACGCATTGCTCGGTGATCTCAACTCCGGCGACGACCGGTTGGCCGAGCGCGCTGTTCACCGGCTCGCACTGCACGGCGAAGGCGTCCTGCCAGCCCTTCTCACACAACTCTCGTCCTCCGACCCCGATCAGCGCTGGTGGGCCACCGCAGCACTGGCCCAGATCGACCACCACGAAGCACGGAGTTCGATCACCCACTCCCTCCTGGATCAGGATATCAGCGTGCGGCAGTGCGCGGCCTTTGCGCTGCGCCAGCAGCCCACGCCGCAAGCGATACCCGCCCTGATCGCTTCCCTGGCCGACGGCGACCGGCTGCTGGCGAGGCTTGCGGGGGATGCGCTCGCCGCATTGGGCGATCAAGCCGTCTCACCCCTCACCGAAGCGCTGCGCGACGCGAATCCCGCCGTGCGCATCGAAGCCGCCCGGGCACTGGCAGCGATTGATGACCCGGCGGTTATCGCACCCCTGTTCTCTGCCCTTGACGACCGCTCAGCGCTGGTCGTGCATTGGGCTGAACTCGGCCTGCAGCGTTTGGGCGTCGGGATGGTGTTCTACCAGCCCTGAATTCTCGCTAACGGACGAACAACCAGACAACCCACAGCGCGATCATCGCCAAACCAAGCATAAACTTCACCACGATCGAGACGCCATATCCGATGCCGATGCCGAGCGTGGCGCGCACGGCCAGATCCACGTCCTGGTGTCGTACGTACTCCAGCACAAAAGTGCCTGCCAGCATCCCTGCCACCAGGCCAATCGGACCGGCGACAAGCAACCCCGCCAGTCCCAAACCGATCCCTCCCAGCGTGCTGACGAAGGAGGCCCCGCCGCGCCGGGCGCCGGCCCCGCTGACCCAGATTTCAGAGAGGATCCCGATCACACCAAGAACTGAAATCAATCCAAACAGCAGCCCGCCGTGCTCCCCCCAACCGATGATCAAACCATAACCCAGTGCCGCGACCCAGACCAGCGGTAGATCCGGGAGCACTGGCAACACGGTTCCCATCAGGCCGATCAACATCAGCAGGCCGGCCAGGATGGATATCAGAATCTCGCTCATACCTCACGACCCGGAAGGATCCGCTCAAGATCACCCATGTAGGGCCGCAGCACCTCGGGGATGACGACGCTCCCATCAGCCTGCTGGTAATTTTCAAGCACGGCGATAACTGTGCGCGGCAGCGCCAATCCAGAACCGTTCAGCGTATGGACGAAATCCGGGCGAGCGTCCGGTTCTGGCCGGTAGCGCACATTCGCCCGGCGGGCCTGGAAGGTCTCGCAGTTGCTGCAGGAGCTCACCTCCAGCCATTCGCCGCTGCCCGGCGCCCACATCTCGACGTCGTACTTCTTCGCCGCCACAAAGCCCAGGTCGCCGGTGACCATCTGGATCACCCGGTGGGGGATCTCGAGCGCACGACATACGTCTTCCGCGTTGGACACCAACTGCTCCAGTTCATCGTAGGAGTGATCAGGCGTGGTGAAGTGGTACATCTCGACCTTATCGAACTGGTGGCCGCGCTTGATGCCGCGCACATCCCGACCGGCCGAAAACTTTTCGCGCCGGAAGCAGGGCGTGTATGCCACGTACTTGCGGGGCAGCCCCTCGGCATCGAGGATCTCGTCTCGGTGCAGGTTGGTGAGCGGGATCTCAGCGGTGCCGATCCACCACAGGTCCTCCTCGGCGTCGTGGTAGATATTGTCGCGAAACTTCGGCAGCTGGCCGGCTCCCCACATGCACTCCTCACGTACCATCACCGGTGGGTAGACCTCCATGTAGCCGTGCTGGCCGACATGCAGATCGAGCATCCAGTTGATCAGCGCCCGCTCGAGCCGTGAACCGAGACCGAACAGCACGTAAAACCGGCTGCCGGAGAGCTTGACGCCGCGTTCGAAATCTAGAATGCCCAGCTGTGGCCCCAACTCCCAGTGAGGTAACGGCTGGAAGCCGAAATCCCCTGACTGTCTGGGTTCGCCTTCCTGCCGTACGACGACGTTTTCACTCTCGTCTACGCCCACCGGGACGCTTTCATGCGGCAGGTTTGGCACCTGGTACATCGCCGTTTCGAGCTGTTCATCGACCTCGCGCAGTTTCTCTTCCAGATCCCTGATGCGCCGATTGACGCCTCCCATTTGCTCGATCAGCGCTTCGCGTTTTTCCTTATCCTTGAGCCCGCCGATTTCCTTCGAGGTGACGTTGCGCTCGTGGCGCAGATCTTCCAGCTCCTGCAGGATCTCCCGGCGACGAACATCCAATTCCAGGATCTCATCGATAGGCGCATCGGCCTGCAGCTCAGCCATCGCCTGCTTCACTTGATCTGGATGTTCGCGGATTGTGCGGATGTCAAGCATGTCCAACCTCCCGGCCCTCACGGAATAAGAAAAGCCTCCTCATCGCAGGACGAGGAGGCATGCTCGTGGTGCCACCTGCATTCGCCGCAAACGCGGCCTCTGGGGCGATAACGGGCCATCCCGGCCACCCTTACGGCAGATCAATCTGCCCCTGCGGGGGCGGCTGGCTGTCTCCAGCCGGCGAGGTGGATTCACTCCAGGATGCACGCTGCCCTCACACCACCCGGCAGCTCGCTGAGGTGCGGTCTTGAAACGAGTGATCCTCGCGCAAGCCTTTGGCGGGTGTAAACACCCGATGAAGTTAACGCATTATATCGTCCAAAGGGGGCGAGTCAAGGACGATGCCATCGGCGATTTTGTTGTATGCTGAAGGCGCGATGCTTTCGCATGAAGTCGGAGCAGGGTGATGGAAGAGATTCGAGGCTTGCCAAGCTGGCTGCGATACGGTGTGATGTCTGCGGTCGCAGGAACTGCCCTGGCAAATATCGGCCTCTTCCTGGAAACCCCGGTGGGTGTCGGTGGGCTTTTTCCGATCCTGGTCCTGGCGGTCTCCAAGGCCGATTTCATTGGCTCCGCTGCCATCCTCGGCGATCTGTTCGTCCAAAACCTTATCATGGCCGGCTTCTGGTTCATCATTGGTGCTTTGCTCTGGAAATTCGAATCGACGTGGATCGCCTTCGGCATCTGGATCGTTGTGTATGTAGCAGCCACATTGACCGTTTGGTTTTTCGCTCTGGGTTGATAGGACAGGTACCTGGCACAGGCCAGCGACGCTCAGCACCCTGAAACTCGCAGGGCCCCACGTCGCAATGATCCTCCACAGTATGAGGTGCCCATCGTTCGTCAACGATGGGCCCCACATTGCGTAAAACATTGATGGCCGCTGTCCTGCCCTTGCACAAAGTCTGGTTTGACAATCGAGCGCGCTGCGCTTATCCTGCATGAATTACAGATCGATGCCGGCCTGACTTTCGGGGGCCGGCAGCCTCATTCAACGCCTTTCGCACCACGAGCACATGCCTCGGGTGTTATCTCAGGCAGCAGGCCGAATCGAAAGGATGTGCGTGGATGGATATCTTTGAGAAATGCGAGAGCTATGTCATCGCCCGCATGGCTAAGGCCTCCGGTCTTTATCCCTATTTCCTCCCGCTCGAAAACAGCGAAGGCACCGAGGCCGTCATCGACGGCCACCGCGTGCTGATGCTCGGCTCGAACAACTACTTGGGCCTGACGACCGACCCCCGCGTGCGTGAAGCTGCGATCGAGGCCACCAAGAAGTACGGTACGAGCTGCACCGGCTCGCGCCTGCAGAACGGCACGCTCGAATTACATCTCGAACTCGAACGCAGGCTGGCCAACTTCGTGGGCAAGGAAGCAGCGCTCGTCTTCAGCACCGGCTTCCAGGTCAACCTGGGCACAATTTCCTGCCTGGTCGGACGCGGCGACGTCGTCGTCACCGACAAGGAGGATCACGCCAGCATCATCGACGGTGCCATGCTCGCCATGGGAGAGATGCGGCGCTTCGCCCATAACGACATGGGGCACCTCGAGCGGGTGCTTGAGGGTCTGGATGACGACAGCGGCGCGCTGGTGGTGGTCGACGGGCTTTACAGCACCGGCGGGGACCTGGCACCCCTGCCGGAAATGATCGAGGTCTGCCATCGGCATCAGGCGCGCTTGATGGTCGATGACGCCCACGGCCTGGGTGTAATGGCGCACGGGCACGGCACCGCGGCGCATTTCAACGTCACCGAAGACGTCGACCTGATCATGGGCACTTTCAGCAAATCTTTCGCCTCACTGGGCGGCTTCATCGCCGGCGATGAGAACATCATCCACTACATCCAGCACAACGCACGGGCCTTCATCTTCAGCGCGGCCATGCCGGCTTCGAACGTCGCCGCCGCGCTGGCGGCGCTCGATATCATGGAGAACGAACCCGAACGCGTCGACCGCCTGTGGGAAGTGACAGAGCGGATGCGTTCCGGGTTAAAGGAGATGGGCTTCAACACCGGCAGCAGCGTCTCGCCCATCATCCCGGTCATCATCGGTGAGATGGAACCGGCGCTGGCCGCCTGGAAGGGCCTCTATGAGGCTGGCGTGTACACCAACGCCTTCGTACCGCCCGGCGTGCCGGAAGGCCGCTGCCTGCTCCGCACCAGCTACATGGCTACGCAGACCGACGAACAGATCGACCGCGCGCTGAACATCTTCGGCGAGGTGGGGCGGGAGCTGGGTCTGATTGACTGACCTCGCTCTGGTCACAGGCGGCACGGGCTTCATCGGCTCTGCTGTCTGCCGCAGGCTGCTCGCTGAAGGGATCGACGTTCGAGTCCTGCACCGGTCGCAATCCCCACTGACGGCGCTGGCAGGGCTGCCGGTCGAACGCCACCAGGGGGATATCCTCGAACCAGCCACCCTGGGGCCAGCGCTGGCCGGCGCCCGCTGGTTGTTCCATGCGGCAGCCCAATCAGATTACTGGCGCCACCCGGAGCATGTGATCGAAGTTGCTGCCGCCGGCACACGCAACGTGCTGCTGGCCGCCGCCGAAGCCGGCGTCGAACGCGCTGTGCTGACCAGCTCATCCTCCGCGCTCGGTGTTCCAGATCAAGATGAACTGCTCGATGAAATCCATGAGTTCAACCTGCCTCCGCACCGCTTTCCCTACGGCTACGCCAAGCGTCAGGCCGAGAAGGCCGCGCTGGAGATCAACCGCCGCGGCTTGGAGGTTGTCATCGTCAATCCAAGCATCGTGCTCGGGCCGGGCGATCTGAACCGTATCAGCGGTTCACTGGTGATCGCCACCGCACGCGGTCAGTCTTTTCTATGGGTCGATGGCGGGATCAACATCATCCATATCGATGATGTCGCCGAGGGGCATCTCGCTGCGCTGCGTTCAGGTCGCGACGGCGAGCGCTACCTGCTTGCGGGAGAGAACCTCACCTGGAGGCAGGTCTTCAACCAGCTTGCAGACACCACAGGGCGTCTTAAACCCTGGCTCCACCTTCCGGCTGCTCTCGTCCCACCCACGGCAGCAGCTATCGACCTGCTTTCGAGGCTCCTGCCCCTGCCGCTCACGGGGAACCAGCTCCGTATGAGCCGCCATTACCTATGGTACGACACACGGAAGTCAGCGGAAGAACTCAATTTCCACGCTAGCAAGGGATTCCAACAGGCTGCCAAAGAGACCTATGCTTGGTATCAGGAGCACGGCTTTCTATAAGATCCGGGGCTTACTGATCGAGCGGAAAACGCGAAGCCAATGCCGCACACCTTCACCGCACATTTCACGGTCCGCCACGACGAATGCGATGCTTACGGCCATCTGAACAACGCCGTCTACCTGCGCTATATGCAGGAGGCGGCTTTTCGCGCCTCGGCCGATGCCGGTCTGGGCCAGGCTGAATACGAGGCGATGGGGCATTTCTGGCTGATTCGCGAGACCGAGATCGAGTACCTGCAGCCGGTCAAAGGCGGGGATGACCTGGCGATCACGACCTGGAACGAGGGATTCCGGCGGACGATGGCCCACCGCCACTACCAGTTCACCCGCCCCGGGTCGGAAAAGCCGGTGGCAGACGCCTGGACGGATTGGGTCTTTTTAAACCGCCAGACCATGCACCCGGCGACGATCCCACCTGGAATCCACTCCGCTTACTTTCCCGAATGCAGCCGCGCACCCGGATTCACGCGGTTGCCTTTTCCAGACGTTCCCTCGCCGCCGACTGGCGTTTTCAAGCTCGTCCGCCGGGTGGAATGGCGCGACATCGACGAGATGCAGCACCTCAACAACGCCGCCTACCTTTCGTATGTCGAGGACTGCGCCGTCCAGCTCGCCGATCACTTCGGCTGGTCATTCGACCAGTGGAGCGAACACAATCAGGCGTTCGTCGCCCGTCGGCACCGCATTCAATACCTGCAGCCCGTCCTGCTCGAGGACCAGCTCGAGATCCGCACCTGGCTCTTCAACGTGCGCCGGACCTCCGCCACGCGCTACTATGGGATCCACCGCGCTTCCGATGGAGAGCTGATGTCGCAGGTCGCCACGCTGTGGGCCCTGATCGATCTCGAAAGCGGACGTCCAACCCGTTTTCCGGAATCCTTTCATGAGATCATCGGCCCGAACATCGCCGACGGGTGACAGGTGCACATCCCGCGGGGGAAGACGGAACGCGACATGGGCGGATTGAAAAACCTGCGGTCAGCCCGGCTGGCCGTCCTCATGCTTGCCTCCGGGCTCGCCGCTTGCGTGCTGCCTGGAGCAGGGTGGCCGGGATTGAACAGTGATTTGACGTCAGCGGTGGACGGCTACCTGGCGGCATTCCTGATCGAACCGGCCCACGGCGGCCAGGTCCACTGCGCCAGTGAGACGCTGGAGGTCGAACAGACCGGTGACGCTGTCAAGGCCTGGGTCTGGGCGCTGTGCGAGGAGTTTTACCGGGTCGAGGGCGCGCTGCAGGTCGGTGCCAGCCACAACGGCCCGTTGATAGTCTATCTGTTTTCCAATGAAGATGACTTCTTGCCGGGTTTAGAAGACCCGACGTACATGGCAACCGGCTTCTCCGCGCCGCGTGATGGCAGCCTGCTCGCGGATGATATCGCCCGTTTCTTTCCGCCGGCTGCGATCGAGCGTATGTGCCTCGAGGACGCCGACTGCGGCAACGCCCGCACTGAGCGCCTGGAAGAGGCGCTGGAGCAGAAGGTTCACCTGCATTGCCCACTGCCGATCGCAACCGATCCCGCAAACTGATTAGTCTTTAAACAACGCAGGGGCACGGCGACGCCGTGCCCCTGTTTCTGTCTGCTTGATCAGCCTATAGATCCAGATTCGCCATCTGCTCAAAGAACTTCCAGCGGGTGATGACATCGCTGCGCAGCGCCTCAAGCAGCTTCTCCGCCCGGTCGGGGTCGGATGCCCGCAGTGAGCG
>JARRJK010000009.1:0-35416 GCA_037379555.1 Anaerolineales bacterium
CCGGTATTTGCTCATGGGCGAAACTCAATACTCTCAATTAACTGTTTGCACAAGTCGGCGTTTGGCACGATGCGCGCAGGCAGCCGGGCGGTCGCTGAACCGCGGTCAGTTTCGAACTCGATCCAGAATTGACCATCATGAAGGGAAGCGCCCCGTACCCTTTTCCAGGGGATGACTTTTCTGCGAAACTGCAAGGCATCGGGGAACAGCCGGATCGGGCCGAATTCAAGCGGCTGGTGTCCTTCGAGCCTGGTGCGGTATCGCTGCAGCAGGCGGGGGAACACTTGAGTCTTGATCTCGCCGATCAGTGAGTGCAGGTCGGTCAATGCTCCCGTGAAGCGATGGCGGGCAGCATCGTTCGTTTCGAGCATCAGCTGAGAGCGATCCCCCCAGATCCATCCCGGAAGTCCGTAGCGTACGGCCGAAATGCGTATCCCCTCGATGGAGCCCCATGGGACGAAGACGACCCGCCTGCCATCCCGCAGGAGCAGGCCGTGCTCGTGGGTTGAGACCTGATGCCTGCGTTCGCGCCTTCGCAGCCATCCCTGGAGCAGAGCGAAAGCAGCCAGGACTAGCGCGGCGGTGAGGTAGGGGCGAGTCCAGCGCCAGATGACAGCGGGCCCGAAATGACTGAAGGCGAAGTTCCAGCGGAAGAGGGCCAGGCTCAGCGAAGCGATCGCGCCAAGCAGGCTGGCAATGATGAGTGCTGAGCGCTGGCGCAAGCGCTTTTGGCGTACGACATAAACCGCTCGCGGCGGTCCAGGATCAAGCTGTCGTGGCTGATGGATGCGGGCGCGTGTGAGATCCACAGGCGTCTCAGATCATGCCGCCGATTGCGATGGCGAGCAGGTACCCGGCCGTTCCAAGTCCGATGCCAAGCAGCGAAGCCGATCGCCGCTCTGTCGGTGAGAATGCGCTTCCAACCCCGAGGCCGATCGCGAACACGGCGATGCCCATGGAGAGGCTCAGCGCCTGAACGCCGTAACCGCGCGCGGCGAGCGGGATGCCGCCCACGCCGCCCAGGATGCTCAGCAGTCCCAGGACTGCAGCCGCAAGTGCGTAACCGTCAGCACGGTTCGTGATGACTTCCGGGATATCGGGCATGTCCTCGGAGTGTCCAGCCGTGGTCTGCGTGCCGTAAAGCATGCGTTATAGCAGGAACTGGTTCATTGCGGTGACGACGATCACCAGCCGCACAAAGATGAGGACCAGCGTTTCCAGCGATCCAGTATCGAAGAGCAGCCCCAGCGGGTCCGTTCCGAGCACCACTGCGACGCTGGGAATCAGGTTGGTCAGTGAGAGCGCCCACATCAGCGCCACGAGCGCGAGCAGCAGCGGCTGTGGTTCAATGACGAGCAGTACCGCTCCCACCACCCAGGGCACGAAAGCTATTAAGTGGTCGGCCCGCAGGACGCCATACGACAGCCATCCCATTGCGCCGAACAGGAGCCCCCACAGCCACTGCGTACGCTGCAGCCGGCGCCGGGCAATCTGTAGGTTTGGATGGTCGACCGGCAGCATTTCCGGCATGGCTGTGGGAGCCTCCAGGTGATCCGATCTCAAGTGTTCCATCGATGGTCCGGCGGCATTGATAAGGCCAGCCGCCGGACGCTCCAGGTCAGGCCGGGACGAAATACACGTCGGTGGGTTTGAGCTTGCTGTTGCGCAGGAACTTCGGCTCAACCTGCATGCCGATCCAATCGAGCGAAGCTGCCTCGGGATCCACGCCCAACAAGCGTGTCAGGAACAGCGTATTCGCGCCTTCGAATTGGATTAGCGCCAGCACAAACGGCGTTTCGGGCAGGAACTCCTCCGAGCCGAAGAAACAGACCGTGAATGCATGAATGGTGGCCTTGCGGTCTGTGATATCGATCCAGCGCGTTTCCTCCCCGCTGTACATGTCGTGGCCGCGCGGCGTGGCGTAGGTGTAACCGCTGCGGTCGTCCTGGGTGGCCAGCAGGCGCTTGTTGCTGGCGGCCGCGAACCACGGGCTGTCCTGGCCGTAGGAATGCAGATAGGTGATCGCGTAGTCTTGCTCGATCTGCAGCGGAGCCATGTGCTTCAGGAAAGCCAGCGAATCCGGGTCGTTCTCGAGAGGAAATGGCACGCCGTGAACGATGTACCCGCCCAGGGTTTCCGGACGGCGATCAGGAAGTTTGGCCATGGTTATCCCTCCCGTTCCAGGACCGTTACCGTCACGTATGTGCCGGTTCCGGCATGTGAGTGAATCGCGCCGCGCTGAGCGTCTTTCACCTGCAAGGTGGCGTCAGCGAAGTGTTTGTTGATCGTGCCCTGCAGCTGCCAGATGGCGAAGACAGCCTGCATCAAGCCAGTCGCACCGACCGGATGGCCGCAGGCGATCAGCCCTCCGGATGGGTTCACCGGGCAGACCGGTTTATCGGGCAGTTTCATCCCGTAATCGACCCCGGGCATGTGCGCCTTGCCGGAGGCCGCGAATGGGCCGCCTTCGCCGTAACGGCAAAGGCCGAGGTCCTCGTAGGTCTGAATTTCGCTTGAGGTGTAGGCATCGTGCAGTTCAATGAAATCCAGTTCTTTCAAGGGATCGTGGATTCCGGCATGCTTGTAGGCCATATTGCCGGCCGTTCGCCCGGCGCGGAATGAGTGTACGCCGGGGTACCGCGTACCGTGCTCCCAGAGTTTCTTATAGTATTTAAGCGTATCGCTGTCGTTCTTCTCCTGCTCGGTCGCGTAGTCCCGGATAAATGTCTCGTAATCGACGTGCGGACGGTCAGACATGCGCATCGCGTCGGTGCCGCGACCGATTCCTGTTACCCGGACGAGCGGCTCGCTGACGTGAGCCCCGGCCTGCTTGAGCTTCTCGAGCCCCGCTTCAGATGCCAGGATCGTAGCGGCAGCACCGTCCGACATGACGCAGATGTCGAGCCGGGTCAAGGGCCAGGCGACCATCGGCGCCTCGCGCACGTCCTGGATGGTGTAACGGTTGCGCTTCTGGGCGTAGGGATTGTGGTAGGCGTTGATATGGTTCTTGACCGAGACATGCGCCATCTGTTCGACAGTCGTCCCGAATTCCTTCATATGGCGGGTGACCATCATGGCGTAGTATCCGGAGTAGAAACCTCCCACCGGATAATCCCAGGAAACGTCGGAAGCCAGGGCGATGAACTCGTTCCCCTTCCAGGTTTCCACGTGGCTCATGGTCTCAAAGCCATAGGCCACGCAGATATCCATGTGACCCGAGGCGATGGCTTTCCAGGCCTCCTGGAAGCATAGCCCGCCGGTCGCACCACCGCCTTCGACCCTGTGGCTGGGCTTTGGGCACAGGCCGAGATAATCCTGAGCCATGATGCCGGCCATGAGCTGGCGGGTGAAGTGATCGGAAAAATAGGATGCAACCGAGCCATCGACCAGTCCCGTGAAGGTGGGGAAATCGATTCCCAGATCATCGATGGCGTAGTCGTAGGCTTCCTTCACGACTGCCTGAAAAGTCTTATCCGGCCGGGCCTTGGCAAATTTCGAGACCCCTCCGGAGAGGGCATAGACAGGACGCATGGATGCTGAACCTCCTTGTTGGCATCAGGGCTGTGGTTCCGCGATTGTACTCCGGTCGGAGGCGGGGGGCAAAATCCGGCCGCTTGTAGCGGATGCCGGAGGCCGGGGTGGACCTGCTGGAAGGCGAATCTGGCGGTCAGTCCTGTGGAGGGGCGTGGGGGTTCCTGCGCCGGGAAGCGATCGCCGCCAGGCCGATGCTTAGAAAATAGAGCACGATCATCGGCAGCATGACCAGTCCCATATTCACCGGATCGACAGTGGGTGTGACAGCAGCCGCCAGTATGGCGATGCCCAACACGGCGAAGCGCCAGCCGCGGGTGAGCATTCCAGCGTCGACAATACCGAGCGCGGCCAGGGCGTAGATGATGATCGGAAACTGGAAGGCGACCCCGATCCAGAACATCAAACCGGTCACGAAACGTATGTAGTTCGCCGGGCGGATGGCGGCGCTGATGCCGAGGAAGTTAAGCAGGAATGGCAGTGCCGCCGGGAACATGATGTAGTAGGCGAAAGCCGCTCCGAGCAGGAACAGTATGGTGGCTGCGGGGATAATGATGAGCAGCGTGACCCGTTCACGCCGGCGCAGCCCCGGGTTGAGAAAAGCGAATATCTCCGTGCCGATGTAAGGCATGGCAAGGGCGATGCCGCAAAGCAGTGCCACGCGCATGAAAGCGCCCAGGGATTCCGTCACTTCGATCGCCTGCAGGGCATCGAGTCCACCGATCGGCCGGGCGAGGAATTCGATTGCCTGGCGCGTGAACAGCGTGCTGATGATGACCGTCAGGACCAGCACCGCTAATGAGCGCAGGACGTGGCCGCGCAGCGCTTCGAGATGGTCGACGAGCACGGAGGGGTGCTCGACCGTGCGGACAAAGATATCGCCGATGGGGGTCTCATCTGGTTCGTAGTTGATGAAATCGCGCAGCGCCCGGAACGGCCGGGCAATAAGGCGGAAGGGCGCGCTGAGGATTCGGCCGATGCGCTGGAAAATGCTCTTCATTTGCGTTGGCCTTCTTCCGGCTTGGCTTGCGGGGTTTTCTTCTCGCTGGTTTGATCACCTTCGCTTGTGCTTGAAGATGAGCCCTCTGACGTCCAGGCTCGCAGCCCTTCCGCGAGATCCAGTGATTTGCTGGAAACCTCTTTCGCCTCCTCGCTGAGGTGTCTCAGCTCCTTGGCGGTTTCATCGAGCTCTTCCAATGCGGCTTCTCGCGCCAGGCGGTTCGGCAGCGTGCGCAGCGTGCGCGAGGCTTCGTTCAGGGTGCGCCAGCTTTCGGAGCGGTACAGGCGGTTCAGAAACCGGCCGATCTGCCGGCCAAGCTTGCCCAGGTCTTTAGGCCCGATCACTACCAGGGCGATGATCAGGATGAATACCAGTTCGGGTGCACCAATGCCAAAGATGTCCATTTTCTTATCCCGCCGATACCTCCAGGTATTGCCGCAGTTCCTGCTCGCGCTTTGCAAGCGTGCCCAGCACTCCGTTGATGAAGCGCGGTGAGCTGTCAGATCCGAAGCGCTTGGCCAGCTCGACGGCCTCGTTAATCGCGACTTTCAGCGGGGTTTCGTCTGAGACAGCCAGCTCCCACAGCGCCATCCGCAGGATGTTCCGGTCGAGGACCGCCAGCTGATCGACCGGCCATTCAGGCGCGCTGAGGGCGATCCATTCATCCAGTTGCGGAGCGACCGCAAGCACTCCCAGGACAAGCGTGCGCAAGAACTCCGCATTCTCTTCGCTCAAGCTGGGATTGCTTTCGATATGCCGGGCGATGACCGCTTGTGGGGAATGGCGGACTGTGTCTACTTCGTAGAGTGTCTGTATTGCAAGACTGCGTACGCGCCGCCGCTCACGTTTCATAGGATTGGATGCTGCTCACTCCTCCGGGGTACTTGCGTAGGCGATGTCTTCAATGTGGATGTCGACCCGCTGGACATCCATCCCAACCATATCCTCGATGGCACGGGCGACATCGGATTGGACCTTGCGGCTGACCTCGCGCACGTTGGTGTCCTGCTTGAGGATCAGGTACAGATCAACGCACACGCAGGCTTCCTCGACCTGGATGCGAACGCCCTCGCCCGAACCGCGACGGAAGAAGCGGTTTACGCCACCAGGGGTCGTGGCCATCGCGGCCACGCCCGGCACGGCCAGCGCTGTCAGGCGAGCAAGCGTCACCAGCACGCCGGGCGCCATGGTGGTCGTGCCCGGAGCGCGGTCCCTTTTCTCCTGTCCCTTCTCATCCATCGCGTCCTCTCCCATCTACATCGCAATGCCGCCGTCAACGTTCAGAACCTGGCCGGTGATATAGGCGGCTTGATCGGAGGCCAGGAACGCAACCGCCTGTGCAACCTCCTCAGCCTGCCCGATCCTGCCCAGCGGAATAATATCTTTCATGCCGGCTTGAATATCCTCGGGAACGGTCTCCCAGATATCCGTCTCGATAAAGCCCGGCGCTACGGCGTTGACCGTGATGTTGCGCGGAGCGACCTCGCGCGCCAGCGCTTTGGTGAAACCAATCTGCCCGGCTTTGGAAGCGGAGTAATTCGTCTGGCCAGCGTTGCCCGTGATGCCGGAGATCGAGCTGATGTTGATGATGCGCCCGAAGCGTTTGCGCATCATGTGGCGCACGGCGGCCTTGGAGCAATAAAACGTCGAGGCCAGGTTCGTCTGGATGACCTGCGACCATTCCGCTTCTCCCATGGTCATGATCAGCCCGTCACGCGTGATGCCTGCGTTGTTCACCAGGATGTGCAGGTCACCGTAGGTTTCAACCGCAGCTTTGACCAGGCCAGCCGCAGCCTCCATATCGCTTACGTCAGCCTGGACCGCTTGAGCTTCGGACCCCAGTTCCTTGATGGAAGCGACGACCGCTGCAGCACCCTCCGGGCTCGAGTTGTAATTGACGACCACCCTGGCCCCGCGCCGGGCGAATTCGAGCGCAATCGCCCGGCCGATGCCGCGCGATGCGCCTGTGACGACAGCGATACGACCTTCGAGATCCATGAACTCCTCCACTCAAACGCAGGGCCGCGCTGGGATTATACCCACTTTCAGAGCTCAGGATAAGCTCGAGTAGCGCGTCATGCCCGGCACACCGTGTTGCGCCGCGAGCTGGATCAGCCGCTCGGGCTGGTTTCGAAATTCAGCCGCTGCGGAAGCATCCGCTACGAGGCGCTGCATCGCCTCGAGCAGCAAGGCGTTCGCCGGGGTGTGCGGATGGCCGGGATCATCGACCCGCAGCACCGCGCCATTAAGCCAGGCGACCTCGGATTTGCCGCGCCCGATATCATGGTGGAGCGAGGGCTTTTTCTGCCCCCGGCCGCGGCTGACCATCCGGCCAAGCACTGGACGGATCCAGGCTGCCGGCAGCTGCAGCCCCATGCCCAGCAAGGCCACGGGCACGCCGGGCAGATTGACCGGCGAAAATCCCAGCTTGCGCATGGCCCAGATGGCTTCCCGCAGCGCCTGGATTTCCAGGCGCGCGATTCCCGGATCCTGGTACACACGCGCTGCGCTCCAATCCAGGATGGCGGAGCTAGCGTTGGCGATAATGTTCGTCAGCAGTTTGGACCATTTCATGCGCGCGGGATGGATATATGTCCTGACCTGCATGCCGGCCGATTCGAGTTCCGAACGCAGCGCAGGAAGCATGGGATGTAAGCCAGCCAGTCCGATGCCGCGTGACCGTTCGACCCGCAATTCGCCCGCGTCATGGATCTGGACTGCGGTGGTGAGGGTCGCCGGGATCACCTGCGATTCCCCTATGGAGGAAGCAAGCGCTTCCTCGTTACCGATCCCGTTCAGGAAGCTGACGACCGGGGGAGTCCGGTCGAAGGCAGCGGCAAGCACATGGCCGGCCTGCTCGACATCGTAAGCTTTAACCGTGAGCAGGATCAGGTCAGGCAGGCCATACGTGAGGGCCTGGTCCAGTTCCGTTGCGGTGACGGGATGAGGCAGCGTGCGCTCGGGAACGTCTCCAGACATATGAAGCCCGTGGGCACGGAGATCCATTGCTCGCGCCTGCCGTGCGAGAAACACAACTTCCTGGCCGGCGAGCGCCAGGCTTCCGCCCAGGAGTCCGCCCACTGCGCCGGTGCCGTAGATCAGGTAGCGCACGTGCGGCTTAGGAATCGCCCAGCAAACGTTCGACCAGAGCGTTGAGCTCTTCGTCGGAGTAGAAGCGGATCACCAGGCTCCCGCCTTTCGAGCTGCGCTTTAGTGTGACTTTTGTGCCCAGCGACTCGCGCAGCTGCTCCTCCAACGCAGCCTCCTCGGGAGAAGACTTGCGTTTCGCCGGCCGCTTTCGGCGCTCTCCGCCGAGTCGGCGTACGAGCTCTTCCGTCTGGCGGACGTTGAGGTCCTTCTCGACGATGGTTTGCAGTGCTGCTGCCTGGGCCTGGGCATTGGAAAGTGCCAGCAAGGCACGCGCATGGCCTTCGGAGATGCGGTTGTCACCGAGTGCTTTCCGGACCGGTGCGGATAGTTTGAGCAGGCGGAGCGTGTTTGTCACCGCCGTACGGCTCTTGCCGACTCGTTCAGCGACGGCTTCATGCGAGAGGCCGAAATCCTCTGCCAGCTGACGGTAGCCTTCCGCGGCTTCGAGCGGGTTCAGATCGAGGCGCTGCAGGTTTTCGATCAAAGCCAATTCCAGCTGCTGGCGCTCGCTCGCCTCGCGCACGATCACCGGCACTTGCTCCAGACCAGCCAGCTTCGCGGCCTGCAGCCGGCGCTCGCCGGCGATCAGTGTGTGCTGACCCTGCGCATCCGCCGGTAGCACGACCAGCGGTTGAAGCACGCCGTGTTCCCGGATCGAATCCGAAAGCTGTTGGAGTTCGGACGGTTCGATCTGCGCACGCGGCTGGCGCGGATTGGGAAGCACGCTCTCAACCGGGACGCGCTGAACACCGTGCGCTGAGCCCTGGTCTTCAAACGAAGAGGGAATGAGCGCATCCAGGCCGCGGCCGAGGCCTCGTTTCTTAGTCATTGGCCACCTCGTCTTCCAGGCTGCCAGGGATCCAGGCGACCCCATCCCCGGAAAGCACTTCACGGGCTAATGCGGCGTATGCCACGCCCGCTGTAGAGCGCGGGGCATAAACCGAAATCGGCAGGCCATGCGAAGGAGCTTCAGCGAGCCGGACGCTGCGCGGGATGACGGTGTCGAAAACCTGCTCCGGAAAATGCGACCGCACTTCGGCGACGACATCCTGAGATAGGTTCGTGCGCGCGTCATACATCGTCATAACCATGCCGCGAATCTTTAAAGCGGGATAAAGGCCAGCACGGACACGCTGCAGGGTCTGCATCAATTGAGTCAAGCCCTCCAGGGCGAGATACTCACACTGCACCGGAATGATGACACCGTCCCTGCCGGACAGCAAGGCGTTCAGGGTCAGGATGCCGAGTGAGGGAGGACAATCGATCAGGATGTAGTCGAAACGCCCATCGAGCGGTTCGATGAGCTGCTGCAGGAGATGTTCGCGTTCTGGCAAATCGACCAGCTCGATTTGGGCGCCGGCCAGCGCGGCGGAAGCGGGAAGCAGCGACAGACCAAGGCGCGTGCTGCGCAGGATCAAATCGGCCGCCCCAGCGCGTTTGATCAGGCCGTCGTAAATATCAAGCTTGAGTCCGCGGTGATCGACGCCCAGGCAGGCGGTCGCATTCGCCTGGGGGTCGATGTCGACCAGCAGGACACGCTGCCCGGCTTGGGCCAGGTACGCGGCCAGGCTGATGGCCGTCGTAGTTTTACCGACGCCCCCTTTTTGGTTGACGAAGCTGTAACTGCGGGCACTCAATGTTCAATCACTCCCAGGGAACGCAGATCCGCCGTTTTCGGCACACCCTCCAGCCCCGGCCGCAGTACGGAAGCCGAGGCAACCCGGTTGGCCCAATCCGCCGCCAGCGCGGGCTCGTCGCCGAGCATCAGGCGGTAAAGGAACGTCGCTGCGAAGATATCACCTGCTCCGGTCGGGTCGATCTCTTCGACAGCCGGTGCTGGCAGCTGCTCGCACCGGTCCTGCCAGTATATACGGGCGCCAGCGGCGCCCATCGTCAGCGCCAGGATCCGGCACCAGCTCGAGATCTGGTCTCCTGCCTCCAGATCCCCCTGCAGGTCCTCCGCGCTCAGGATGACCACGGATGCCGCTGGCAGGAGCCTCTGCAGGATCTGCCAGTCTTGAAGCCGTACCTGCCCGTTACCGTTTATCCGGCGCAGCCAGCCTTGGGCGGTAACTCCAAGCAGCCTGTGCTCCACGCCAGCAGCCATCCCGGGCTCAACTTCGCTTGCAATCGGTCCGAGCAACAGGATCTCGCACTGGCGCCATGTGTCGGGTACATGCTGGAGCTCAAGCGGGTTTGCACGTCCAACGACCGTCTGCAGCCGGCCTTCGCCGGTGTAGCGGTTCACAAAGGTCGTGCTTTTCGGCGCCGGTGTGCACTCCAGTTCCATGCCGCGCAGTGGAGCAAGGTCGAGTTCCGGGCCGGCGCTGGTGACAATCCGCACCCTGCAGCCCAGCGCATTTAGCGTCAGGCCGGCAAACGATACCGTTCCGCCCAGCCGGGGGCCGAGCGGCGTGAGATCGTTTGATGCATGGCCGATGAGGAGCGCCTGGTGGGACGTAGGCTGCGTGTGCATGGGGCTGATTATAAACGAGGGGCGTGGTCAGACAACCACGCCCCTTGGATCAGCGCTTGGGGATGATGGTTACTTTCCGGCGATTGCCCTCGCCAACGCTGACGGTTTCAACCTGCGGGTCATCGCGCAATTCAATATGGATGATCCGTCTTTCATAGGCCGGCATCGGCTCCAGCGTCATCGTGCGGGAGGTCTCGATCGCCTGGACGGCCATCCGGCGTGCAAGCCGGCGCAGCTGCCGCTCGCGACGTGCGCGGTAGCCTTCGACATCGATCAACACAGCCACGGGCCGTTTGAGTTCCTTGCCAACGATCAAACGGGTGATGTACTGCAGAGCAGACAGCGTTTCACCCCGCCGGCCGATGAGAATGCTCAGGTCGTCGCCGAGGATATCGACATACAGTGGACGTATCTTCCCGGGCTCATCGGGCTCGCCCCAGCGAGCACGGACCCGGGCTTCAATGCTCATGCGCTGCAGCAGTTCCTCAACCGTTTCTTGCGAAAGTCGCAGCGCATCCTCGTCTATGGCATCCGCGGCTTCTTGAACCGGCTCACGGGCAGATTTGTCGCGGGCTTCTTCGTCAGCCCCTGCGTGTTCGGGCTTAACCGTCAGGCGAACCCTTGCTTGACGGCCAGCGAGACCGAACAATCCGCGGCTTCCCTCATCAAGCACCTCTACATCAAAGGCATCGACCGGAAGCCCGAGCTCGGCTGCACCAAGTTCGACAGCCTCGTCAACGCTGGGAGCGATCATCTCTATGCTGGTTCTCGTCATACGATTTACCTTTTAATGGTTCCCGCTATTTCGCAGGAGCGTTGGCTTCCCGCAGCCTGCGCATCACGAGTCCCTGGATAATGCCGAGCAGGTTTGAGGCGACGAAATACAGCGCCAGCCCGGAGGCCAGCGTGTAGGCGAAGTATCCCAGCAGCAGCGGCATGTAGATGCCCATCATCTGGGTCATCTGGGAGCCCTGTGAATCCGGGGAGGCCGGTGTGGTGAGTTTGGTCTGCAAGTAGGTGCTGATCACGACCAGGATGGTCAGAACCGGTATACCGAACGGCAGGAAGCTCAAGAAGTCAGGATGCCACCGTTCGGGCTGGCCCAGATTCATATACAGGAATTGGCTGTTCAGCGGAATCAATCCGGTCGGGATGAAACTGTAGATGTGCTTGGAGAGATCGAAGAGCTGCGCTGGTGTGGCGGCCATCGCCCGGATGATCGCCTGGTACAGGCCGATGATGATCGGGAACTGGATGATCAAGCCCAGGCAGCCGCTGAAGGGGTTGTAGCCGACCTCGCGGAAGAGCTTCATCTGCTCCTCGGACAGTTTCTGCTTATCGTTCTTGTACTTTTCCTGCATCTTCTTGTATTTGTCGGAGTTCTGGATCTCGCTCATGACCATCGTGCTGCGCATCTGCTGGTAGGTCAGCGGCAAAGTGATCAGGCGCACGAGCGCCGTGAAGATCAGTATCGATAAACCGAAGTTCTGTCCCAGAAACTGGTAGATCATGATCAGGGCGTTGATCATCGGTTCGAGGATGAACGTGTTCCACATCAGATTATGTCCTCTGGTTCGCTATTGGCTCTGGAACAAGCAGCGTGAGCTGCCGTTGCCAGGATCGACCATATACAGCATGCACTCGCCCTCCATGGCCGGGACGAGCAAGCCTTCCGGGGTCACGATCGGATCGGCAAGCAGTCGGCCAGCGAGAGTGGCGCTGCTTGGCCAGGCTGGATCCCCGTTCGCCAAAGTGAGTGCAACGACGGTACTCGTCTCGACGGCGAAGTAGACATTCTCGCCGACAATCGCTGGGGTGGCCGAGGCCGGTCCGGGAAGGTCGTGCTTCCAGTTCATGCTGCCATCGGTTACAGAAAGCGAATAAGCGATGCCAGACACATCGGCGAAAAAGGCATCCCCTTCAGTAACAGCAGGGTTGCCCCAGATCGCATCCCCGGCTTCGAAGGTCCACGCGATCGAGCCGGAGTCGGCGTCGAGCGCGTAGAGAATGCCCTCGAACGTGCCGCACAGCAGCAGTCCACCGGATAGGGTGGGCGTGTCTGAGACAGCCGAACCCAGGTCGACGCTCCACTCGACGGCGCCGTCTTCTGGATTGAGAGCGTAGATGTGATGATCGAGTGCGGCGACGTAAACATGCTTGCCGTTGATCAGCGGCGCTGACCATAGCGAGTGGGTGGCTTCAAAGGGCTGGGTCCATACCGGATCACCGGTCTCGAGGTCGAGGGCATACAGCCTGCGGTCAGCTGAGGGGACGTACACCGTGCCGTCGGCGATTAGCGGGCCGCCGATGATGCGGTCCTGCGAGCCCTCGAAGGTCCATAGGATGGAAGCGCTCAGGCCATCCGGGCTGAGGGAGTAGACTTTCTTGTCGTACCCACCGACGACGATATGCCCGGCGTCGTCGATTGCGGGCGGTGCGTAAAAGCTCACGGCGCGGTCGGCTTCAGCCGGGAAATGCCATTGTTCTTCGCCGGTACGCAAGCTCACAGCGCGCACGAACGGACCGTATGCGACGTAGGCGTTCTCCTCGTCGGTTGTCACGCCAGGCCAGCTTGAGGCAGCCAATGCGCTGGCTCCCCCACAGCTGGAAAGGATCATCGCGGCGGCCGCGAGTGCGATCAAGGCGGCTAGGTTGTGTTTTCTCAAGAATGCGGTGAACGACATGTAGCTCCTATGGGACCGGGTCGTATCCACCCGGATTAAATGGCTGACAGCGCAGGATGCGCCAAACGGAAAGCGCGCCGCCTTTAAGCAGGCCGTACCTGGCGATCGCCTGATAGCTGTAATGCGAGCAGGTTGGCTGGAAGCGGCAGGTGCCTGCCGGGAGTGCCGGCGATACGAGCAATTGATAAAGACGAATCAGCGCCAGGACCGGCAGGCGCGCAAGCGTGGAGAACCGTACCGGAATATCCCGCAAAGCCGGTTCTTCGTCGTGGAGATGGGTTGCTATTTCGTGTTCAACCATCAAGCAATCCAGATGTATGCAGCAGCTGGTTGACTCCAGCTTCGATTTCTTTCCAGCTGGCGCCAAGGATCGGAGCACGAGCGATAAACACAGCATCCCAACCTGGGCGCACTTCAGCCAGGTGATGGCGTACGGCCTCTCGCAGCAGGCGTTTGGCCCGATTGCGCTGGACCGCACCGCCAAGCGAACGTCCGGCGCTGAAACCGAACCGTGTCAGTGGACTGTCACCATGGCTGACGACAAGAACAGCAAGCGGGTGGGCATATGACGTACCCGTGCGCCGCACCCGCTGAAAGTCACTCGAATTAGAGAGCCGATATCTACGGTTCATCCATCTGGTCGGCTGAGATCGGCTCGCGACCTGACCTGGCCGCAAGCTACGCCTTCCAGTTCAGCTTCTTGACGTGCTCGTTCATACGAACGGTAAGCCGATGCCGGCCGCGCTTTCGCCGGGCCTTGAGCACCTTTCGACCGCCGCGCGTCCGCATCTTTGACCGGAATCCATGTACCCGGACCCGGCGGCGCTTCTTCGGTTGATAAGTTCGCTTTGGCATGATAACCCTTTGTCAATGGCGAAGTTAGATTTCCTATTCCTTACCTGGGAACAGCCGCCGGATTATACCGCAGCGGTGTGGGGCGGTCAACGGCAAGCTCGCTCGCGACCGTCGACAGAACGCTGTGTTTCAGTCCTCCAGGCGTTCGATGCGGGCGCCGAGCTGGCGAAGCTTTTGGTCGATCCGCTCGTAACCGCGCTCAATCTGGCCGATATTCCCGATGCGTGATATGCCGTGAGCGGCCAGCGCAGCCAGCGTCAGGGCAAGTCCTGCACGAATGTCGGGGCTCTCCAGATGCTCACCGATCAGGCGGCTTGGTCCTTGCACGATCGAGCGGTGCGGGTCGCAAAGGATGATGCGCGCGCCCATGGAGACCAGCTTGTCGATGAAGAACATGCGCGTTTCGTACATCCAATCGTGAAAGAGGACTGTGCCTTCAGACTGGGTGGCAAGCACGATGGCGATGCTCATTAGATCCGTTGGGAAGGCGGGCCAGGGCATGACGCTGATCTGGGGGATCTTGCCGCCCAGGTCGGACTGGATCGCGAGCTCCTGTTCGCCCGGTACCACAATATCCGCACCGTCGACTTCCCAACGAACCCCCAGGCGCTGAAAGACGAGGCGCGGCATGTCCAGATATCCAGGCCCAGCATCCCGGATGCGGATTGCCCCGTGGGTTATCGCAGCTGCCCCGATGAAGCTGACGACCTCCAGGTAATCTGGGCCGATGGTGTGTTCACCTCCGTGGAGTTGGTCGACGCCCCGGATGGTGAGCGTGTTCGAGCCGATGTTCTCGATCTGGGCACCGAGTTTCACCAGGAAATGGCAAAGCTCCTGAACGTGTGGTTCAGACGCTGCGTTGCGGATGACCGTCGTCCCCGCTGCCGTCACAGCGGCCATGATGGCGTTCTCGCTTGCGGTCACGCTGGCCTCATCCAGCAGCACATCCGCACCCTGCAGGCGCCCGTCGACCTGCATGCTGAACTCGCGTTCGGTGTACTTCACCCTGGCTCCCAACTTCTCGAGCGCGAGCAAATGCGTGTCAACCCGCCGCCGTCCGATGACATCCCCGCCTGGTGGCGGCAGGTTGATGCTGCCTTCCCTGCCGAGCATGGGGCCGGCGAGCAAAATCGAAGCGCGGATGCTGCGGCAGAGTTCCGGGTCTAGATCAGCCTGATGGATCTGGCCAGCCTGCACGCGCCATGTGTGATCAGCGATCGTTTCGATCGACACACCCAGGCTTTCGAGCAGTCTGCGCATGACTTGGACGTCCCCGATATCAGGGATATTTTTGAAGACGACCGGCTCGCGGGTCAGGATGCATGCGGTCAGCAGCGGTAGGGCGGCGTTCTTGGTTCCGGATGGCGTGACCTCACCACGTAGAGGCAGGCCACCTTCGATGCGGAATGCTGGCATTGGTTATCTCTCCCCAGCGCTGAGATGGACGATGGTTCCGGGCTTCAAGCCCAGGGCGGCCGAAGCGTCTCCATTGTTAACGGCGATCTCCAGCAGCCCGGTGCTACCAGTATACGCGAGTGGTTCTCCGATCGGAACATCGCCAAACGTACGCCCAAGCGGGAGCTGCGTGCCGTCCGGAAGGATCAACGCGCTCGTGGCCCTGACCAGCTTCCACCTCAACCCGCGTCCTGTCCAGTCCACGATCCTGAGCTCAGGGCCCTGGTCCACAATTCGTCCGATCGAAGTGACAAGGTTGCCGAAATGGTCGCGGTGGATGATTTCGCCCCGGATCGCTCGGTTTGACTCCTCGGACAACTCTGGTGCTTCGAGCTCCACAAGCCGGGATAAGCGGGGGCCGAACGCCGAGAGCTGCAGGCCGCGCGCGAGATGCGCAGCAGCGGGGGCGAACACGTCCCGTCCATGGAAGGTGTCGCTGACATTGGCGAGGCGCACATCAGGCGAACTCAAACTGACCACGCCTTGGAGTTCACGCTCGAAGAGAAGATAACTAAACAAGCCATTATCCGGCCCCACCGCCTTGAGCTCTCCAAGGTCGAGCGCGATGGCTTTGCGTTCAGTCCCTACGCCCGGATCGACCACTCCCAGGAGGATTGCTCCAGCAGGGAGGTAGCTTGCAACGCGCCACAGTTCGAAAGCCCCGCGGCGGATATCTCCGGGTGGAATGGCATGCGTGAGATCAATGAATTGGACATCGGGATGGATCTTGAGGATGACCGCCTTCATCACTCCAACGTACGTATCGTCTAGGCCGAAATCGGTCAGGATGGCAATCGCTGCAGTCACGGCACGCTCCGGGAGTGATTCTAACGGACTCTCTTCAAGCTGGTCAATCGGGGATCGCTTCTGCGCGGGGTCTGGGCAATTGGGCGAAGAGGCCTGCTATGGTAGAATAAGTGTTCGTGTATAGATCCGAAAAGAGCGTTGGGAATCGACCGATCAGCGTCGTCGCAGCACTTGTCGCGGGTTTCGACAGAGTCGCTGCGCAGCCCTTATTGCTGCTGCCCATTGTGCTGCTGGACCTTTTCCTGTGGTTCGGACCGCACCTTGCGGTCCCATCCATCGTACAGATCGCCAGCAGCAGATTGACGCCCCCGGCCGGGATCGATCAAGGCCTGGCTCAGCAGCTGGCAGGTATACGTGAAGCCGTCACGGATGTGGCAAACAGGTACAACCTGTTCAGCGCGTTGAGCACGCTGCCTGCCGGCATGCCGTTTAACATGATCTTTGGCTTGCTGGCCAGCCTGACGGTCGGGCTACCCAGCCTGTTGGCCATGCGGCTGACAAGCGTTTCACCGCTCGGCGCACCGGTCGAATGGACCGTAGCCAACCTTCAGTCGGGGATTCTCGGCTGGTTGGGGCTGTCCATCATTGGCATTGGACTGGCGACGGTCTACCTGCGTGCGATCGCCAAGGGCCATTCCGGCGGTGAGGAGATCAGCCCGTTTCGCGCCGCATTCCCGCGCCTGCTGGTCCTGGCAGCCAGCGGATATGTGCTGACATTTACAGTCCTGATCGGGGCGGCTTTGATCGGGTCGGTGGATGGGATGCTGTACATTGGGATGCCGCTGCTGTTTGTCGGGGCGGTTTATCTCAGCTTCACGACCCAGGGGGTGATCCGCTACGGGCTGCGTATCGGCCGGGCGATGCGCGAGAGCTTGAGGATTGTGCGTTGGAATTTTCTCGGCGCCATGGGTTTGCTGCTGTTTTCTTTCTTCGTGGTTTGGACAGCGGCAACTCAGGTCTGGAGCTTGCCCGGTGAGGATACCTGGTACCTGCTGCTGGCAATTCTGGGACATGCCTTCGTCAGCACAACATTGATCTCTGCCAGCTACGCGTTCTACCAGGGCCGCAGGGAGTGGATGCAGGCTGTTGCCGAGCGGATCCTTCAACAACAAATGCAGGGCGCTCAACCGCCTGATGAATCGAACACGTCGCAACCATAAGGAGAACGCAACGTGACAAAGCGGTCTCAGAAAGTAAGCAGCTATGCTGCAAAGGACATACAAGTCCTCGAGGGTCTGGAGGCAGTGCGCCGCCGGCCGGGAATGTACGTCGGCGGTACGGATATCAAGGCGCTTCATCATCTCGTGTACGAGGTCGTCGACAACTCGATCGACGAAGCACTGGCAGGCGCCTGCAGCACGATCGACATCGTCATTCATCCCGACAGCAGCGTGACGGTTGAGGACGACGGGCGCGGTATACCGGTAGACATGCACCCCGACAAGAAAAAGCCGGCGCTGGAGATCGTGATGACCGTGCTTCATGCCGGCGCGAAATTCGGTGGCGAGGGCTACAAGGTCTCCGGCGGGCTGCACGGCGTCGGCGTATCAGCCGTCAACGCCCTTTCAGAGTGGTGCGAGGTGGAGGTCAAGCGCGCGGGGAAGATCCATTTCCAGCGCTATGAGCGCGGCGCACCGATCAAACCGGTCGAGGTGATCGGCAAAGCGCCCAAGGGTGTGACCGGGACCAAAACCACCTACATGTACGACCGCACCATCTTTAAAGGCGATTTCGATTACCGCTACGAAACGCTTGTCCAGCGATTCCGGGAGATGGCCTTTGTCACCCGCGGCGTGACGATCCATCTGCTGGACGAGCGCGATGGGCGCGAGATGAGTTTCTATTTCGAGGGCGGCATCACCTCCTTCGTCAGCTATCTCAACCGCAATCGGGAGGTGCTGCATCCGGTGGTATACGTCGACAAGGAAGTCGACGATATCGGGATCGAGGTCGCCCTGCAGTACACCGACGCCTACGCCGAATCGGTATACTCCTTCGCCAATACGATCAACACGGTCGACGGCGGCACGCACCTGACCGGGCTGCGGGCGGCGATCACCCGTACGATCAACGACTACGCCCGCAAGAACAGCTTGCTCAAGGATTCGGATCCCAACTTCAGCGGCGATGACACGCGCGAAGGCCTCACCGCCATCGTCAGCGTCAAGCACCGCGACCCACAGTTCGAAAGCCAGACCAAGGTAAAGCTGATGAACGCCGAGGTGCAAACGCTGGTCCAGCAGGTTCTGGGGGAGTCCTTCGGCGAATTCCTGGACAACAATCCGCGGGCGGCGAAGGCGATCGTGCAGAAGTGTCTGACCTCCGCCCGGGCGCGCGATGCCGCACGCAAGGCACGCGACCTGGTCATCCGCAAGAGCGCCCTCGAGAGCCTGACGCTGCCCGGGAAGCTGGCGGATTGCTCAGAACGCGATCCAAACAAGTGCGAACTCTATATCGTCGAGGGCGATTCGGCAGGTGGATCAGCCAAACAGGGCCGGGACCGTCACTTCCAGGCGATCCTGCCGCTGCGGGGCAAGATCCTCAACACCGAGCGTGCCCGTCTGGATAAGATCCTTTCGAATAACGAAGTGAAGGCGCTCATCTCGGCCCTCGGGACCAGCATCGGCGAAAGCTTCGACCTGGAGGGTTTGCGGTATGGGCGGGTGATCATCATGACCGACGCCGACGTTGACGGCAGCCATATCCGCACACTGCTGCTGACATTTTTCTTCCGCTACATGCCGGAGCTCATCGAAGAAGGCCACCTCTTTGTCGCCCAGCCGCCGCTCTACCGGATCGAGTACAAGAACAAGCGGCGTTATGCGTACACGGAGAACGAACGCGAGCAGGTAGTCAAAGAGATGGGGGTCGATGGCGAGAAAGTCTCGCTGCAGCGCTACAAGGGTCTGGGCGAGATGAACCCCAACCAGCTGTGGGACACCACCATGGACCCGGCCAACCGCATCCTGCTGCAGGTGACCGTCGAGGATGCAGCCGCAGCCGATCGCACATTCGATATGCTGATGGGGGCCGCCGTGCCACCGCGCAAGCGTTTCATACAGACCCATGCGCGCGAGGTGCGCAACCTCGACGTCTGAGAATGCACGACTCACAATGGAAAAATGCCCCCGGCGCCGGGGGCATTTTCGCGAATGCAATCAGGCCAGAAGGTCTATGAAAGGGCTGAACGCCCGCCCTTGTCGTTGAAGTAGGGGTTGGTAGCGCGCGTGTGGTCCGTCGTGTCGACGATCTCCTTCACCTGCGGGATCGCATCCTTGATCATAACCTCCACGCCCTGCTTGAGCGTGACATCGATCATCCCACAACCCTGGCAGCCTCCACCGAATGCGATATAGGCCACGTCATCCTTGAAATCCACCAGCGAGACGAAACCGCCGTGGGAAGCCACACCAGGATTGATCTTGTGATCAAGCAGGTCCTGGATCGCCTGAGCGGTTGAATCACGCCAGACGGGATTCGGGTTCTCGATCAGGAATCCGCGCTGGAAGTCGTCTTCCTTGAAGTCCAGCGTCGATCCTGAGATATCCGGCTGTGTCTTTGGATCGATCAGCACCTGGAAGCCCTCGAAGTCGAGCACCTCATCCTCGGGCTGAATCTCGTCCGGTGGGGTAAAGCGGACGGAATAGCGGAAACCGCCCGGACCCCGTCCCATGATCTGCATGCGAAGCAGCATCCCCGCGCGCTGCTCATCTTCCAGCATGCCGCGAATCTGCGCTTGAGCGGTTGGGGTGATCTCAATCATCGCACCTCCTCTTCGGAAGGATTATACCTCGCCCGGGAAAGCGGGATGGGCGGCGAAAGGTCCCGGCGACAGAGAGCGTCTAGGTGTCAGATGATGAACGATGATCGCAGTCGTATAAATGTCCAAATCATAGATATATACTTGACAAATAGTGAATACAACGTTAAGATAATTCATAAATAAGAGTTGTACGATCTAAATTAGAATTGACCAACATAGGCTTAGGACGTGATGTTTCTGAGTTTACGTTGAAGGTTAGGTGACTTGCATGGATACCCAAAGTACACGTCGCTTTCGCGATGAATACATCGAACAGATCACGCAGACTCCCTTGCTTACAGCAGAGGAGGAGATTTCGCTTTCTCAGGATCTGGCCCGGGCGCGTAAAGCACGGCGCCGGCTGGCACAGGGCGGCTTGAGCGAGTCGGAAGAGCGCAGGCTGCGGCATGTGATCGAGGAAGGCTCGCTGGCGCGCGAGCGCCTGATCATGGCCAACACCCGTCTCGTCGTCAGTGTCGCCAAGCGCTACACGAACCGCGGCATTCCGCTCATGGACCTGATTCATGAGGGGATCATCGGTTTGATCCGGGCGACGAAGAAGTTCGATCCGTCGCGCGGCAACCGCTTTAGCACGTATGCCACCTGGTGGATTCGCCAGGCGATCACAAGATCGATAGACAACACCAGTCGGACGATCCGGCTGCCGGTTCACAAGAGCGTCGAGATCAACAAGCTGTTGCAAGCGCGCAACCGGCTGACGCAATCGCTCGGGCGCGAACCGAATGATCTCGAACTGGCTGGCGAATTGGGCACCACTCCACAGCTCGTGCAGGAAACGATCAATATCAGCCAAGCTCCGATCTCGCTTGATCTACCGCAGGATGACGATGAGAACCGCACCCTGGGCGACACGATCCCGGATCTGGAGGTCGAAACGCCCGAAGGTACGGCTGTAGAGAATCTGATGCAGCAACAAGTGCGCGATGTGCTTGACGCGCTGCCGGCGCGCGAGGCGCAGGTACTGATGCTGCGCTATGGATTTACCGATGGCCGTTCGCACACGCTGCAGGAGGTTGGAGACAAGCTGGGCATCACCCGGGAGCGTGTGCGCCAGATTGAGATGCAGGCCATGAGCCGGATCCGGTCCGACGCCCGTCGAATCCGCTAGGTTCTTCGGTTAGAATGGTGTCGGGTAGAAAAGGAGCGGGTCATGAACAAGTCGCCCGGGATCGAATTGCTGCAGCGATATGCTGATGGCGAGCAACTCAACGATCAGGAAATGGAAACGCTGCGATCGGCGATGTATGCGATCCGGCAAACCTTTTATCCGCCGCGGACGTGGGGAAGCTTCCAGAAGCTGAATGTTGATCAGTTCATGCAGGAACTCTGGCCCGCGATCCGAGAGCGGCGAGAGATCCAAACCGGCTTGTTTGAGCACGGCTCGGTCAAGCCCTGATCCTGATCGATCGCAGAGCACCCAGTGAAAAGCCCCGGCCGGGGCTTTTCTTTTGTTTACTCCCGGTGCAACCTTTATCCACGGCAACCTGTAATAGAGTATAGACATGCATGATGGAACCGATCGCAGCCTCGTCTTCCGCTCCCGGGGCGGGGACGGTGAGGCTTATGGCGAACTGGTAGTGCGCTACCAAGCCTCAGTCTTCAATGTCTGTCTGCGGATGATGGGTGAGCGCAGGGAGGCGGAGGATCTAATGCAGGACACCTTTGTCCGGGCACACGCCCGCTTACGTACCTTCGATGAGCAGCGTCCGTTTGGTCCATGGATCCGGCGTGTCGCCACAAACCTATGCCTGAATCGTCTCAAACGGAAACAGTCGCTGGATGTGCCGTTTGGACAGCTTGCGGAGCGCATTGAAGGGCGGTCGGTGTCTCCGGAGAAGTCGCTGATCAAGCGTGAACGTCAGCTTCGTGTTCGTGAAGCGATCCTTGGACTCCCGCCGCACTACCGGGCTGTCATCGAACTCAGGCACTTCCAGGAGTTGAGCTATGCCGAAATCGGCAGAGAGCTCGGCATCCCGCTCAGCGACGTCAAGAGTCACCTTTTCAGGGCCCGGAAGATGCTGGCCAAGAGGTTGGAACACCATGTCTGACTACAGGTTCCATCATCCGCAGGAAGAAGAGTTGCACGCCTATCTGGATGGAGAACTCGCAGCCGGGCAAACGGGCGCCCTGCTCGAGCATCTCGAGGAATGCGCCAAGTGCCGGCAGGCGCTGAGCGAGCTCCAGGCGCTCTTCACCCAGATCGAAAGTGTAGCTGATCTGCCGCTCGAGGTCGACTACGCTCCCGTTATCTCGGCCCGGCTCGATGCCGGTCGCCGGTCGAAGCGCGGCTGGCGCTTAGTGTTTGCAGCCCAGGTCGCTGCTGCCGGCGTGCTTTCCTGGATCGCGCTTCCGGCGATGCTGCCGCAGATTGGGCAGTGGTTGGGCAGTCTGAGAGGATGGACGAGCGGGCTTGACTTGCAGCCAGCGTTGGGGTCAATCCTGATCATGATCCAGGATCTGGCAGCGGAACTCCCGCATGGGATTTTCGGTGTGTTTGAGATAACAATCCCGGTCAGAATCGCTCCCTGGCTGGTACAGGAGTGGTGGCTGTTGTTGTTGCCGGGCGGAGTGCTCTGGCTGGTGCTGAACCACTGGCTGCTCGGTCGTCAGAGCGGGTCCATCGATTCCGCTCCTACGAGTCACGGGGCAGGCTGACGTAAAACCAATCGCTTGATGGAGGTTTGAAATGGGTCAATTCGGGTTCATCCTGTTACTTCTGATCGCATTCGGTATCAGCATCGCAATGCTGTTTGTGGGGATGTATGTGTTCTTCAGATCCTTTTTACAAGGTGTTGAGAGGGCAGGCACCAATAATCCCGGGCGCGCGTTTCTCACAGGATTGATCAACACGATCTTCCTGATCGCCCTGGGCATGCTGTTCGTATCCTGGGGCCAGTCGACCGGATTCGCCATCCTGGGGGGGATTGGAGCATTGTTCTGGATTTTGCTCCTCGTCGGGATTGTTTTTGGCCTCTCCGGAATGGTGCTGCTGGCCAGGACCCGGCTCTATGGGGAAGCCGCGGGCTGGCGACCGGTTGCGAATTCGGGCGGGATTCTGTTCCTTGCGTGCGCGACCCCATACATCGGGTGGTTTGGCTTTCTGCCTTACCTGGTCCTGCGCGGGCTGGGGGCAGTCATGCTCCATATGTACGAATTCTACCGTGTACGTCGTAGCACAGATCCTGAACTCAGCGCGACGGGCTGATCAACACCTCCCTTCAATGTATCAGTTCGCAACCTGAATCATCCGGGACCGCAGCGCGGTCCCGGATGATCGCATCTCCTGGCGCCCTGGAGTGATTTATTCCTCTTCGGGCCGGATCCAACCCAGGAATGCCTGCAGCACATCCATGTTTTGATAGAGGTCGCTCTGCTCGTGATTGGTGAGTTCGATATCGACGGCGGCAATCCCCATTTGGGAGGCCCAGTCGATGAGCTGACCCGTGTACATACAGCCGGTCTCGATGGGCGGGTAGGGATAGTCGCTCACTCCGGCCAGCGTTTCCGCCAGGCTGACGGAGGCGGGGTCAGGAGGCTGGCCGCCGGGGAAGATGCCGAGCGCTGCGCTGTGGTAGGAGATGAGGGCTTCGATCTGGTAGGTGAGCAGGAAGTTCATTAGCGCACGCGTCTCCGGTTCTGAGGCGGGCGCGCTGCCTGCCGTCACGTAGGTATAAGTCCAGCAGCCCTGCGATGGCCAGCTCGAGCTCCACAGGGCTGGCCAGTTGCGATTTAAATCCACCAGGTTCTCATTCACCCGCCCTTTGTAGCTGGATGACCGCGCCTCGCCATCCGGGTTCAGCGACCGCAGGATGTAAAGGGTAATGTCGGGCGGGATGAGATCGGTACGCGCCGTGAGAACCTGAATTAATTCCTCGGCCAGGCGAATCGTGTTCCCTTCATAACCGCCGTGAATCCCGGCGATGATCATGCGCGCCTGCGATCCATGTCCGAATGCAAAGACCTCCAAGGGCCGCCCGGCGACGCTTGTCCCGATGACGAGCGGAGTCGGCGTGAGCAGCGGAGCTGCGGTCGCCGCAGGGACGTAGGTCGGTGTAACCGCAGGCGTGTTGGTCCGGCGCGGCGTGCTGGATGGCGAGCTTGTCTGAATGGCGTGAGCGAGAGTGCCTGGAGGGGATGGTGATGGGAGCGAGGCTGCAGCCTCATCCGGAAGGTCTGCTGCAGCGTCACATGCCCCAAGCATCATGGCGAGGACCGTGAGGGTCATCACCAGGCAATAGCGCCAAAGAGGGGTGGACATCTGCGCCATGATCACATACTTTTACCATGTTCGTCCCGAACCTGCATCCAGGATGGACCCAGGCTTCCAATACGCTTACAATTCACGTCGGGATCACGTGCATGATGGTCAAATGATAGTGCCTTTGCTAAAATGATCGCGTTCGGTTTTGAGCGAATGACCTTAGAGATATAAATGCCCCTCCAAGCTGGCAGCATTCTCCGACATCGTTATCGCATTGAGGGCGTCCTGGGCCAGGGCGGCATGGGCGCTGTCTATAAAGCATTTGACATCAACCTCGGCGTGGCCGTTGCGGTGAAAGAGAATCTCTTTACGACCGAGGAGTATGCCCGCCAGTTCAAGCGCGAAGCCACGATCCTGGCCAGCCTGCGCCACCCGAACATGCCGCGCGTAACAGATCACTTCGTGATCGAAGGCGAAGGACAGTACCTGGTGATGGATTTCATCCAGGGCATTGACTTGCGCGAGAAGTTGGAGAAGGAAGGCGCGATCAGCGAAGCCGAGGCGCTGCCATGGTTCCTGGAGATCTGTGATGCCCTGGCTTATCTGCACAGCCGCAACCCACCGATCCTGCACCGCGATATCAAACCCGGGAACATCAAAATTATGCCCGAGGGCAGGGCGATGCTGGTCGACTTCGGGCTGGCAAAAGTCGTCGACCGCGGCAGCACAACCACAACTGGCGCCAAAGCGATGACGCCCGGATTCTCCCCTCCTGAGCAGTATGGAACCGGCCGCACGGATCCGAGAACCGATGTGTATTCGCTTGGCGCGACGATCTATGCCGCCTTGACAGCGACCATCCCTGAGGATTCGCTTGAGCGGGCCATGGGACGCGAGGAGCTCACACCGGTCCGTAAACGAAAACCGACCATCAGCCCAGCCCTGGCGCGAGTGATCTCCAAGGCGCTCGCAGTGGATCCGGCCGAGCGCTACCAGAGCGTCGCCGAGATGGCGTCTGCGCTCGCTTCGAGCACACGCGCGACCAACCCGACCGTCGTGCGAAGCCTGCCGAATCTTCAACGGAGGCCGGTCACCACGACAACAGCTGGAGAAGAAGAACAGACCCAGCTGGTCTCGCAGCGGCTGAAGCCGCGCCGGATCCCGCGCTGGGCGTTCGCAGTGGCCGCGGCGGCCGTCCTGCTTGGGGGCGCCTTCCTGTTTGCGCCAAAGATCGGCTCGACCTTGGCGTCGATCCTCAACCCGCCTGCCGAGCCTCCCGCTGCGACTGCCCCGGCCGAGGTGAAGACGCCGGGGGCTATTCCTTCAGCCACTCAGCTCGTTGTGCTGCCACCTCCCACGGCTACGCCCACCGAGCCGCCGCCACAGCCGAGCGAGACCGCGGCAGAAGCTACAGTGGAAGTGCTTCCGGCGACAGCAACGCCAACCGGCGGCGGGGTGGGTCAGATCGCCTTCGCTTCGAACAGGTCCGGTATACCGCAAATCTACCTGATCAACATCGATGGTACGGGCGTGAGGCAGCTCACGGATCTCGAGGATGGTGCCTGTCAGCCGGCCTGGTCCCCTTCCGGCGAGTTGCTGGTCTTCACTTCGCCCTGCCGGGTGAACCAGGAACAGTATCCCGGTTCGAGCTTGTGGCTCATCTCGGTCGATTTCGCCGGCAACGCCAGCGACCCAACCCAGTTAAGAACCGCCCCCGGCGGAGACTTCGATCCGGCCTGGGATCCAAACGGGGAACGGATCGCCTTCACCTCAGTGCGTGACAACCGGCCGCAGATCTACGCGATGGATCTCGATGGCGAGAATCTGGTCAACCTGAACAGCGACCTCGCCCATAACCGCCAGCCGGCGTGGGCGCCCTCTGGATCGCAGATAGTCTTTACCAGCACGCGCGGCGGCGAGACCGAGATCTGGCGCATGCCAGCCAGCGGAGGCGATGTCGACCGCTTCTCATTCACGAACGAAGGCGAGCGCGATACGCATGCAGCCTGGTCGAATGACGGGACGCTGATCCTGTATGAGCGCAGGAGCAACGGCATTCCACGCCTGATCGTCGCCCCGTTCAGTGAAGGTGGGTTCCGAACGAACCGCTTATGCCCCGAAGGACAGCGCGCAGCGCAGCCGATGTCCGAGCCAGGCTGGTCGCCGGACAGCCAGTGGGTGGTCTTCGAGAGTTGGCCGGATGGCGTCAATCACAACATCGCGATTATGCGCTCGAGCTGCACGAACTACTTCGAGGTCAGCACGGATCCTGCGCTGGACTTCGACGCTGCGTGGCGCCCCCGGCCGTAAATCAACGCCCTGGACCGACCTCAGACTACACGTGTTTCTCCGTCTCACTCAGGAAACTTGTCAGGGATACGCATGGAACTCCGTACTTGCTCCGCACCGGAGATATAAGCCATAATCCTTTGTGTTGTGCTGCACAAATGGTTTCCTGTCGGATTCTACGCAGCATCTTCGATTCATCCCGTCGTAGGGGCACAGCTCTGCCGTGCCCCTACCAAGCGAATAGGAAAAACCAAGCAAGGGAGTGGAACATGACGGCAAAGATCATCGACGGCAAGGCGATTGCAGCTGAGATTAGGGAGGGGATCAAGGCGGACGTGGAGAAGCTTGTCAATTCCGGAGGACCGCGGCCAGGCCTGGCGACAGTCCTGGTGGGTGAGGATCCGGCTTCGCATACCTACGTCCGGATGAAGCGCAAAGCCTGCAAGGAGTTGGGGATCGAATCATTTGGCCATGAACTCCCGGCCGACGCCTCTCAGGAGGAGGTCGAGACGCTGGTCAAGGATCTGAACGCCGATCCGAACGTCCACGGTATTCTGGTCCAGCTTCCGCTTCCCTCCGGCCTGGACGAGGAGGCCATCCTGCGCGCGATCAGCATCGAGAAGGATGTGGATGGTTTCCATCCGATTAACATCGGCCGCCTGGCTCAGAAAGGGCGCGATCCGCTGTTCGTGCCCTGCACGCCTGCCGGCTGCATCGTCTTGCTCAAGAAAGCCGGCGCCGAACTGTCAGGGGCACGGGCAGTGGTTGTGGGCCGTTCCAACATCGTGGGCATGCCGGCCGCGCTGCTGCTGGTGAAGGAAAACGCAACAGTGACGATCTGTCACTCCCGCACGAAGGACCTGCCGGCGGTATGCAGGGAGGCGGACGTGCTCATTGCGGCAATCGGCCGGGCGGAGATGATCCGTGGCGATTGGATCAAGCCCGGCGCGTACGTGATCGATGTCGGAACCAACCGCGTGGATGACCCGAGCGTCGAGCGCGGCTACAGGCTGGCAGGGGACGTCGCTTTCGATGAAGCGGTCGAGGTCGCCGGAGCGATCACGCCGGTTCCGGGCGGGGTAGGCCCGATGACGATCACCGGGCTGCTGCAGAATACGCTGCGGTCAGCCCAGCGGGCTGCCGCCGCCTGACTCGTAACCGTTTGCGAGCTTAGCCTGCCGCCGTCCAACGGTGGCAGGCTTTTTCTTTATCAATCCTTGCGAGTGACAAAACTCACCCATGCCGATGTTGTCTGACAATTGACCCTGCCTGGTGGAAGTGCTACACTCGCGCGACGATATCACGGGAGAGCCCATGCCGACACTGTTGATCAAGCACGCCCATCTGCTCATCACGATGGATGCGGAACGGCGCGAGATCGAAGACGGGGGATTGTTCGCCCGCGACGGATGGATCGAAACCGTTGGTGTCACTGATGAGTTGCCTGAAACCGCGGATGAAGTGCTTGATCTCTCCGGACATGTCCTCCTGCCAGGGCTTGTCAACACCCATCATCATCTCTACCAAACGCTGACGCGCGCCGTGCCGGCAGCCCAGGACGCAGACCTCTTCAACTGGCTGAAGACACTCTATCCGATCTGGGCGCGTATGACCCCTGAAGATATGCGGATTTCGACCATGCTTGGACTTGCCGAGTTGGCTCTTTCCGGCTGTACGACGGCTTCCGACCATCATTACATCTTCCCCAATGGCTGCCGCCTCGACGATCAGATTGAGGCGGCACGAGATGTCGGTCTCCGCCTGCACGCCTCGCGCGGATCGATGAGTCTGGGTGAAAGCGAGGGGGGTCTGCCGCCGGATTCGGTTGTCGAAACCGAATCGGAGATCCTCGAGGATACGCAGCGGGTGATCGACACCTACCACGATCCGCACCCGGGCGCGATGACCCGCATCGTCGTTGCCCCGTGCTCGCCGTTCTCGGTCACCTCAGACCTCATGCGGGAATCGGCTGCCCTCGCCCGCGACCGCAATGTCCATCTGCATACTCACCTGGCTGAGACGCTGGATGAGGAAGCGTTTTGTCTGGAGAGCTTCGGCCAGCGGCCGCTGGCCTACGTCGAGTCGCTCGATTGGTCAGGTCCTGACGTCTGGTTTGCGCATGCTATTCATATTAATCCTGCGGAGGTGAGCCGCATGGCATCTGGCGGGATGGGCGTGGCGCACTGCCCATCATCAAACATGCGCCTGGCCTCGGGCATTGCCCCGGTTCGCCGCTACCTCGCCCAGCGGGTTCATGTCGGATTGGGTGTCGACGGCTCCGCCAGCAACGACAGCTCCCACATGCTGGCGGAAGCCCGTCAGGCGATGCTGCTCTCGAGGGTCGGGGCCGGCGTTGCGCCCGAGATTGACGAGGTCGAAGACCTGCTCACCGCCCGCCAGGCACTGGAGATGGCGACGCTGGGCGGCGCGGCCGTGCTGGGCCGCGATGATATCGGCTCGCTGTCTCCGGGCAAATGCGCGGATTTCATCGCCATCAATATCGAGCAGATTGGCTATTCCGGTGCCTGGCACGATCCGGGCGCGGCGCTGATCTTCTGCGCGCCGGCGCAGGTGGCCTACAACTACGTCCACGGCAGGGCCGTGGTGAGTGAGGGCGAGCTGGTCGGGATTGAGCTGCCGGAATTAATCGAAAAGCACAACCGTGCGTCCCTGCGGATGGTGGAAGCGGACTAGGGGACGGATTGCCGGAATAGGCGAAACGAGGGATTGCATGGACGCACTCAGTTGGAGTCAATTGACCGCCGACCTGTCCGCAGTGGCCATGGGCCGCAAGCCAGCGGATATGGTCATCCGGAACGGCCGCTGGGTGTGCGTTCAAACTGGAGAAATCCTGCCCGGGCATTCGATCGCTGTTTATGGCGATCGAATTGCGTTCATAGGCACGAATGCGGACCATGCAATCGGTGAGAGGACTGTCGTGATCGAAGCCGACGACCGCTTCATGGTGCCAGGCTTGCTTGACGGGCACATGCACGTCGAGTCAGGCATGCTCACGATCACGGAGTTCGTGCGTGCCGTCGCGCCGCACGGCACGACCGGCATGTTCATCGATCCGCACGAGATTGCGAATGTCTTCGGGCTGGACGGTGTGCGCTTGATGGTTGACGAAGCAGCGGTCCAGCCGATTCACGTCTGGGTGCAGATGCCATCCTGCGTGCCTTCGGCCCCCGGGCTTGAGACGCCGGGTGCAGCTATCGGTCCGGAGCAAGTTGCCGAAGCCATGCGCTGGCCGGGCGTGATCGGCCTGGGTGAGGTGATGAACTTCCCGGGCGTTTTCATGGGGGACGAGAAGATGCACCGCGAAATGGCCGAAGCCCGTCTGGCGGGCAAAGTGATCGGCGGTCATTATGCGTCACCTGATCTTGGTCTGCCGTTCCACGGCTACGTCGCCGGCGGCCCGGAGGATGATCATGAAGGCACGCGCCTGGAGGATGCCATCGCCCGCGCCAGACAGGGGATGAAAGTCATGCTCCGTTATGGTTCCGCCTGGCACGATGTCGCCAGCCAGGTAAAGGCCATCACCGAACACGGCCTTGACTCACGGCACTTCCTGCTGGTGACGGATGACAGCCACTCGGGCACCCTCGTCCACGATGGCCACATGGACCGCGTCGTGCGCCATGCGATGGCCGAAGGGCTTGATCCGATGACGGCGCTGCAGATGGCGACGCTGAACACGGCTGAGCATTTTGGCCTTGGGCGAGATATCGGTTCGCTTGCTCCTGGCCGCTTCGCCGATGTCCTGCTCATTGGAGATCTCGAGAGATTTGACGTCCAGCAGGTCATTGCCCGCGGCCTGCCGATTGCTTCTGCCGGGGTAATGCAGATCGAACGGCCTGAATTCAAGTACCCGGAGGAAGTCCGCAGCTCGGTCCATCTTAAACGCCCGCTCGAGGCGGGGGATTTCCAGGTCGAATCGCCGGCCGAGGGCCAGGTTGTGGTGAACGTGATCGAGGTGATTGAGAACCAGGCTCCGACACGCCATCGGCAGCTGGAGATGACGGCGCAGAACGGAAGAATCGAACTGAATGGGGCGCCCGACCTGGCCAAGGTTGCACTGGTCGAGCGCCACCGCGGCTCCGGGATCATTCAGGTGGGGTTTGTTCAGGGCTTCGGCCTGGATGAGGGTTGTGCCCTCGGCTCGACCGTTGCTCACGATTCGCATCAAATGCTGATTGTAGGCACATCGGAGCATGACATGGCTCTGGCTGCGAATACCCTCGCTGAACAGGGTGGAGGTCAGGTCGTCGTGCGGCGCGGCGAGATCCATGGCAATGTCGAACTGCCCATTGCAGGTTTGATGTCGGACGAGCCGGCTGAGGTCGTTGCTGATAAGGCTGAAGTGCTATTGGAGGGGTTCCGGGAATGCGGCTGCACCCTCAACAACGCCAATATGCAGTTGAGCCTGCTTGCGCTGGTTGTCATCCCTGAGCTGCGCATCTCCGATTTGGGGCTGGTGGATGTGGAGAAGTTCGAAATCATCCCCGTTGCTGAGAAGGTGGCGTGAGAACGGACACCCGTTCTCTCGAGTGAGCATCTGGAGCAGGTATGTCACGGAAGAAAAATGCACGGGGCGAGCGGAAACCGCTCTACCAACAGACGGCCGAGAAACTCGCTGCCCTGCTGGACAAACTGGACGCAGGTGACCGGCTTCCGAGCGAACCCAGTCTGGCGGACCAGATGGGTGTTTCCCGGGCCACCCTGCGCGAGGCGATGCGGATCTTTGAGAATCAGGGACGCATCATCCGCCGCCAAGGCCTTGGGACGTACGTGTCCCAGCCCATTCATGTGATCGATACAGGTCTCGAGGCACTGGAGAGCATAGAGACGCTTGCCGCGCGCATTGGGCTTGATGTGAAGATGAGCGATCTCGGACTCTTCGAGCGGGAAGCCACTGCCGAAGAGTCTGAGAGGTTCGGATTGGATGCCGCAGACCGCCTGCTTGAGATCGAGCGTGTCATCCTGGCTAAGGGACGTCCGGTGGCTTACCTGGTGGACATTCTGCCGCGTGAGATGCTGCCGTTCGAACCGGATGATAAACGCTTCAAAGGCTCGATCCTGGACATGTTCTTGAGAAATGGGAAGCCCCTACTTGGCTATTCGCGGACGGATATCTCCGCAGTGTCTGCCACAGCCGAGATTGCTCGATACCTGAAAATCCAGCGCGGAGATGTGCTGATGAAGATGGAATCATGGATTTACACCAAGGAGGGGCAGGTTGTAGATCACACATACAGTTACTTCTTACCGGGAACATTCCGCTTCCACGTGCTGCGCCGGATCAAGGCAGCATGAGTCCAGCGGCGTGCATTATGACAGAACACCAAAGATGATGGAGGAAAGAAACCATGCGTAGTTTTGCCGGGAGAGATATTCTCTCACTGAAGGGTTTCGAGCGCGAGGAGTACGAGCGCGTATTCGAGATTTGTGATCGGCTCGCGCCGATTGCGCGCGACCGACGGAACAGCGATTTGCTGAAAGAAAAGACCCTTGTCACAGCCTTTTACCAGCCGAGCACGCGCACACGGCTGGCGCACGAGGCTGCCATGATCCGGCTAGGCGGTCAGGTCACCGGATTCGCCGATGCCAAGATGACGCGTGCCGGGGATTTCTATCAGGAGTCGATCAAAGACACCGTCAAGATGCTTGAGTATTATGGGGATGTGATCGTGATGCGGCACTTTCAGCAAGGCGCGCCGCATGAGGCCGCCAAATGGGCGTCTGTACCGATCATCAACGGCGGCGATGGCTGGGGCGAGCATCCGACCCAGATCCTGACTGATCTCTACACCATCCAGCAGGAGAAAGGTCACCTGGACGGCCTGCGCTGGTTGGCTGTCGGCGACATGCGCATGCGCACGATGCATTCGCTGGCCTATGGCCTGACCCAGTTCGATTGCCCGATCACCTTCGTCTCGCCGCCTGATATGTCGCTCACGGATGAGTTCAAAGCCGAGCTGAAGGAGCTGAGCCTGAACTTCTCGGAGGCCGAGCATGTAGAGCAGGCGATCGCCGGCGCGGATGTGATCCTCGTCGAACCGGTCGTGCAGCCCGATTACACGAAGTCGCGGGATGAGCGTTCTGGAGATGTCGGCCTCACGCCGGCCAATTACAAGATCACGCGCCAGTTGCTTGAAACCAAGGCCAAATCGGACGCCGTCCTGCTGCATTCGCTGCCCCGGATGGATGAGATCCCGCCGGATGTCGATGCCACCCGCTGGTCACGCTACTGGAAGGAAGCGTTCAATGGCGTGGTCATGCGCATGGGCCTGCTGGCACTCGTCCTCGGCGCTGCCGAGTGAGAAAGCTGATTGAGAGAAGGAGGCACTGAGCATGCAAACCGATCTTCGTGGCCGGGATTTCATCGGTGACCTGGATTTCACAAAAGAGGAAATCGAAACTGTCCTCGATGCCGCGCTCGATCTCAAGCGCAAGCGCGCATTAGGCGAGCCGCATGCCTACCTGCGTGACAAGGTACTGGCGATGCTGTTCTTTTTCTCGAGCACCCGCACACGCGGCTCTTTCGAGGCTGGCATGGCTCAGCTTGGCGGCCATGCGGCCTTCATCGAATCCCGCACAACCCAGATCTCACACGGTGACACGGAGAAGGAATTGGGTGAGATCTTCGGGCGCTACTTCGATGGGATCGCCATCCGCCATGTGGAGTTCGGTACGGGCAACCGCTACCTGAACCTGGTGGCAGAGGCATCACGCGTGCCTGTCCTGAATATGCAGTGCGAGATCTACCATCCGCACCAGATTCTGGCTGATCTGCTCACGATCATTGAGAAGAAAGGCCGCGACCTGCGGCGGAAGAAGATGGTGGTCTCGTGGGCGTACGCTGCTTCATACCTCAAACCAATCTCCGTTCCGCAATCGCTGATCTTGCAGATGCCGCGCTTCGGGCTCGACGTCGTACTCGCCCACCCGCCCGAATTCAAGCTGATGCCGGAGATTATGGATCAAGCCCGGGAGCAGGCACGCAAGTTCAAGACCGGATTCGAGGTGGTCGATGACATGAGCGCGGCGGTTAAGGATGCCGACATCGTCTATGCCAAGTCCTGGGGCCCCCTGATGACGACCCAGGATCCGGACGAAGGTAAAGAAATCCAGGACAAGTACGAGGACTGGATCGCAGACGAGAAATTGATGGGCCTGGCGAAGGACGATGCGATCTACATGCACCCGCTGCCCGCCGATCGCAACATCGAGGTCACAGATGGGGTGCTGGATGGCCCGCACAGCGTGGTTTTTGATGAAGCTGAGAACCGGCTGCACGTGCAGAAGGCCATCATGGCCCTGACGATGCGCTAGGCGCGGGAGACGGCAGATGGGTAGAAACAATCAAATCGCGGTTGTCGCGGTCGGCGGAAACTCGCTGATCAAGAACAAAGATCACAAGACGATTCCAGACCAGTACATGGCGGCAGATGAGTCGATGAAGCACATCGCAGGCATGATCGAATCCGGCTGGGATGTCGTGATCACGCACGGCAATGGCCCGCAGGTGGGCTTCATCCTGCGCCGGGCCGAGCTTTCGCTGCACGAGCTTCACCCCGTCCCGCTGGATTACTGCGGCGCGGACACTCAAGGTGCCATCGGGTATATGTTCCAGATGGCGCTCTACAACGAGTTCCGTGAGCGGGGGATGGAGAAGCAGGCGGCTACGGTAGTCACGCAAGTGCTCGTCGACCGTCATGATCCGGCCTTTGAGAACCCCAGCAAACCGATCGGCTCCTTCATGGATGAAGAGATGGCCAAGGCCCACGCTGAGAAGGAGAAGTGGGTGGTGGTCGAGGATTCGGGACGCGGCTGGCGTCGAGTGGTGCCTTCTCCGACGCCTCGACGTATAATCCAGAGAGATGCGATTCAATCCCTGCTCCAGGCTGGTTTCACCGTCATCGGAGTGGGTGGAGGCGGCATTCCGGTCATCGAAGATGAGCATGGCGATCTGGTGGGCGTGGAGGCGGTCATCGACAAAGATTTCGCCTCCGCGCTGCTGGCAGCGGATCTCAAGGCTGACCTGCTGCTCATCTCGACCGCGGTCGAGAAGGTCGCCATTAACTTCAACGAGCCAGACCAGCGGTGGCTGGATGAAATGAGCCTCGAGCAGGCCAGGATCTACCTTGCAGAAGGGCACTTTGGGAAGGGCAGCATGGAGCCGAAGATACGCGCCATCATCAACTTCCTGGAGTCCGGCGGAGAGCAGGCGCTGATAACCAATCCGGAGAATATCGAGCGGGCATTAGCGGGTCAGACGGGTACCCGCATTATTCGACAAACATAAGTCGGCGCGTCAGTCATTTCATAAAAGGAGGTGATTCTCGCTGAAAATGTAAGATCCGTATCATCCTATCAGTGTGATGAGAATCAAAATCAGGAGGAGTTACGAGATGTCTCGAAGCAAGATGCTCGGCCTCGTTGTGCTGACCGCAGCGCTGGCGTTGATCCTCGCGGCCTGCGGCGGTGGTGCTGCTACCCCCGAGGTTGTCGGCGGGTTCGAAATCCCCGCAGTTGAGGATGGGAAGTTTAACGTCGCCATGGTGCTGATCGGCCCGCACGATGATGGTGGCTGGTCGCAATCGCACTACGAAGGCCTTGAGTACGTCGCAGAGAACGTCCCCAATGTCCACGTGGCTTATGTCGAGAACGTGCCCGAGGGGACGGAGTCCGAGCAGGTTTTCCGCAGCCTGTCTCGCAAGGGCTTCGACCTGATCTTCGGAACCTCGTTCGGCTTCATGGATCCGATGGAGACGGTTGCCGCTGACTTCCCGGACACGACCTATATCCACATCAGCGGCTACAAGACCAATGGCGAGAACGTCGGCAACCTCGTCGGCGCGTTGGAAGATATGAAGTACCTGGCAGGCATGCTCGCTGGCGCGCGCGCACAGATGGACGGCAACCCGAAACTCGGGTACATGGCGACCTTCCCGATTCCGGAGGAGATCCGCCTTGGGAACGCTATCGCGCTCGGCATGCGCGAAACCTGCCCGGAGTGCACAATGGATGTTCGCTGGCTGAACACCTGGCATGACCCGATCATCGAGAAGGATGCCGCCGCTTCGCTCTTTGATGGCGGCGCGCAGGTCGTCTTCACCGGCGCCGACACTCCTGCGGTTGC
>JARRJK010000010.1:0-43147 GCA_037379555.1 Anaerolineales bacterium
GGCGGCACGCCGGCTTCCGACCGCACCGCCACGCGGATCGCCAGGTACGTGCTTCCCCAGACCACATAGACGACGAGCAGGTTGGCCAGCGCGCCCGGTGTGACGTTCGCAGCGGGCAGCCGTTCTGCTTCTGCGACTTTACCCAGGAGAAGGCCCTCCGGCGGCGAGATAGTCCTTGATGCGCCCAAACACACGGTCCAGCATCCCCTCTGTCAGCCGGCCGGTGAACGTATTCTGCGGACTGGGATGGTAGCATGCGGCGAGAACCGGCAGGCCTGCATCAAATTCATGCCATGCGCCATGCTTGAACTTAAGCCGCGGCACGTCATGACCCTGGTCACGCCAGGTTCGCAGCACGCCGTTGAACGCCAGGCCACCCAGCGCCAGCACGACGCGCACATCGGGAAGCATGTTGATCTCACGCTTGAGATAGGGGCGGCAGTTGGCGAATTCCCTAGCAGTCGGCCGGTTCTGAGGTGGAACACAGCGAGCCAGCGCGGTGATAAAAGCATCCCTGAGCTGCAAGCCGTCTTCACGGCTGGTCGACTCCGGTTGGCTGGCGAAGCCAGCCCGGTGAAGGGCAGCGAAGAGCGTATCGCCAGAACTATCGCCTGTGAACATGCGTCCGGTCCGGTTTGACCCGTGCGCCCCGGGTGCCAGCCCAACCAGCAGCAACCTCGCCCGTGGATCGCCGAAGCCAGGCACGGGTTTGCCCCAGTAGTCCCACTCCAGATACGCCCGGCGTTTCTCGCGTGCGATTTGCTCACGCCAGGCCACGAGCCGCGGGCATTTTTTACAGCGGACAAGCTCGCCTTCAAGCGCTTTAAGCTCGTCCTCGATCCGCTTTGATCCAACCATTAAAGCGCGCCTTCAAGCTGGAGCAGGGCGCGCTTCGTACGCACGCCCCCGTGCCCAGAATACCCACCCAGCGACCCATCCGCTGCGAGCACCCGGTGGCAGGGAATGACGATTGGCATCGGATTGCTTCCCAGGGCACGGCCGACTGCACGTGCCGCATGCGGCCGGCCAATGCGCTGCGCAAGCTCGCCGTACGTGATGTGCCTGCCGCGCGGAACGTCGCGCACCGCGCCCAACACCTGGCGTTGGAATTCGGTCATTCCGCTCATATCCACCGGAATGTCGATCGTCTCTCTTAACCCTGCCAGATAACTCCGGATTTGATCGGCAGCCGCTCTCACCCGCACGGGATCACGAATCACGCTCCGCTCACCAGCGCGCTGCAACCGGGCTGCGAACTCAGCCTCCGAGCCGCCGAAGGTCAGGGCATACAGCCCGCGGCTGCTCAGCGCGAGGTTGAGCTTTCCGACCAGCGGCGCCTCGATCACGTCGTAGTACAGCGCTCGCTCCGTCTCCGCCGCCACAGCCTGCGCCGTGCGTTCGACCGCCGCAGCAGTCTGCGCTGCGCTAGGCGGCAGGAAGATCTGATCCAGCGCCCGCAGGAGATCATCCGGCTGCTCTTTTCCTTCCTGATCCCTCAGCCAGCGGCGGTCATGCTCCATTTGCGACCGAATCGATTCGCTCATTTCCAGCCTCCACAACCTCAGTCTTCAGAGCAATCCGCAAACTGCGCAGCGCTTGATACACGTTTGCCCGGGCCGAGTCTGCACTGCAGGCGATCACCGCGCCGATCTCAGCATAGCTCAACCCTTGATACTTGCGCAGAATCAGCGCAGCGCGCTGCTTGTCAGGCAGCGACTTGACCGCCATCCGCACCCGCTCCAACTCAAGCCGCTCTTCGAGGAGCTTCGCCGGTCCGGGCTCACTGCTCCCGTCGCCGGGATTAAGAGTCTGCTCGCGATCTCCCTGCCGCTTGCGACGCTGATAGTGCGTCCGGGCAACATTCGTGGCGATCTTGTAGAGCCAGGCACGGTAGTTCGATCCCTCTTCGGTGCGGTCATAGGCGCGAAAGGCTCGCAGGAAGGTGTCCTGCAGGCAGTCGTCCGCATCCATCGCCGAGGATACCTGGCGGAAGAGGTAAGCGAAGAGCTCACCGCCGTAGCGTTCGACGAGCTGGGTGAATTCGGGACGGGTTGAAGCTGCGTCTGGTGTCATCTACTTAATGTAACCACTCAGAGGCAGAAATGTGAAAATTCTGAGGGCTTGGACTTGAAGATCTGCCTGCAATTCTGGATGTCTATCCGCCATCTGCAGGATGGTTCATCCCCCAGATGATGCGCAGTCCGTCGAGCGTGAGCCATGGAGCCTGGATCTCGATGGCATCCGTCTCAGCTGCGATCAGGCTCGCCAGGCCCCCGGTGCCGATGACCTTCATCTCCAGCCCGAGCTCCTTCCGGAAACGGGCGACCATGCCCTCCACCAGCCCAACATAGCCAAAGAGTAGTCCGGACTGGATCGCATGCACCGTATTGCGCCCGATGACACCCGGCGGGCGGGCGATGTCGACGCGCGGCAGCTTGGCCGTGCGGTGGAAAAGCGCATCCGCGGCGATGCCGATGCCGGGTGCGATCGCTCCCCCCAGATACTCGCCCTCGGCCGAGATCGCATCGAAGGTCGTCGCTGTGCCGAAATCGACGACGCAGGCCGGTCCGCCATACAACTGCAGCACCGCCACCGCGTCGACGACGCGATCGGCTCCCAGAGCGTGCTTCGGGTCCTCGTAGCGGATGCTCAAGCCGGTCTTCACACCGGCGTCGACGATAAATGGTTCGAGCTTCAGGTAGGCCTGGCAGGCCTGGGAGAATGAACTTGTCAGCGGTGGGACCACCGAGGCCAGGGCGACGGCTTCGACCGGCTGCCCACCCAGGTCCGCATGTTCGAGCAGTCCGAGCAGCTGCAGGCCGTATTCATCCGGCATGCGCTCATGCACCGTCGCCAAGCGCCAAGCCTGAATCAGGTCGTCTGCATCATACAGGCCGAGCGTGATGTTCGTGTTTCCAATGTCGATGGCCAGCAGCATTGCGCTATCCCTCGCTTTCTCCGATGACTGCATTGTCGATCAATCGCGTCTTTCCAACGTAGACCGCCATCGACAGCAGCGCGTGCCTGACCTCCCCTTGTAGCTCCTCAAGCGTGTCGGGGTCGGCCACGGAGACATACTGCGGTTGGGCCAGCGCTTCGGCGTCCAGGACCGCCATCATCGTCTCGCGCAGCGCTCCGGCATCATGCTCGCCGCCCTGGAACGCCTCAATGGCCTGCCGAAGCGAGCGGGAGAGGGCCGTGGCGGCGGCACGCTGCGATTCGTCAAGATAGGTGTTGCGGCTGGACAAGGCAAGGCCATCCGCTTCGCGAACAATCGGGCAGACGACGACCTCAAGAGGAAACAGCAGGTCGGTCACCATCCGCTGGATCACGCGCGCCTGCTGGGCGTCCTTCTGGCCGAAGAAGGCCAGTTGGGGTTGGAAGGCGTTGAACAGTTTCGTCACGACGGTTGTCACGCCGCGGAAGTGGCCCGGGCGTTGTGCGCCTTCGAGAAGCTGCGTCAAACCTTCCACCTTCACCCAGGTCTGGGCGCCAGGCGGATACAATTCCCCGTCGGTCGGCGTCCACACCAGATCGACACCTTCTGCTTCCAGCATCGCCAGGTCCCGCTCCAGATCGCGCGGGTAAGCCTGCAGGTCCTCATCCGGGCCAAACTGGGTCGGGTTGACATAGATGCTCACACCGACGCTGGCGCAGCGTTTCTTCGCCGCCCTGACGAGCGACATGTGGCCTTCATGCAGAAAGCCCATCGTCGGAACCAGACCAAAAGGCTCAGGCAGGCTCTTGCGCGCTTCGCGCAGCGCCTGCAGCTCGCTCACTGCTTTCATGTGGTGATCCTTTCCGCTTTCGCCGCCAGGCCGCGTACCAGATTCCACAGCGCCCGGTTGACAGGTGCGTCAATGCCCAGCCGCTCTCCCTCGCGCACAACCGCACCGCAGATGGCATCGATCTCCGTGGGCGCTCCGCGCCGGATATCCTGCAGCATGGAGGAGAGGTTCTCCCCCGTCCGTTCAGCGACCTTGATCGTTTCAACTGCTGGATCCTGAAATGCCATGTTCACGCCGCGCGCAGCGGCGACAGCGGCCGTCTCGTCGACTGCTGCGCGGAGCACCTCCTGCAAGCCGGGCAACTCGAGCAGCGCCCCGTTGGGCACTCCGAGCAAGGCGCTGACCGGGTTGATGCCGGTGTTGACCGCCAGCTTGCCCCACTGCAGTCCTTGCAGGTCGTCGCTGCGCTCGACCTCGAAACCGGCTGCTTCGAGCAGGCCTGCCAGCCGATCGAGTCCAGGGTGCGGCCCCAGATAGGTTGGGCCCATGCCTCCCACCCGCACATGACCCGGTCCGAGCAGTGTGGCGCCGCAGGTGGTCACCCCCAGGGCAGCGCGATCCTGTCCCACGGCGGAAGCCAGAATCTCGAGGTTGCCGAGGCCGTTCTGCAGGGTCAGCGCCAAACCGTCCGGCCTCAGACAGCGCGCCAGTTGTTCCGCCGCACGCCCGGTCTGCCAGGACTTGACCAGGACAAGCGCCAGGGATGCTCCCCGGCAGGCCTCTGTCTCGCGCGCCACCCCGACATGCACCCGGTGCAGCGATCCGTCCAGTCCAACAAGGCGGATGCCTTCCGATTGAAGAGCCTTCAGCCCATCTTCCCAGGTGCCGAGCAGCGTGACCTGCGCGGCGCCTGCCAGCCGCGCCCCGAAAAAGCAGGCCATCGCACCGGTGCCCAGGATGAGGATTGATTCCGCGCTCATGCGTCGCGGGGCCTCTCGCTAAGCGCGCTTTGCAGCGACTCCCAGGCCTCGTCGCTCATGCTGAAGGTATGCTCCTCGGCCGGAAAACGACTCTGCTGCACATCCTTGCCGATGGTCGGGATGTCGAGCTTCTCGCTGATGAGGCCGCCGAGACGGCTGGGGATCGATTCAAGCACGATCGCAAAGCAGCCCGCCTGCTGCAGGAGCAGCGCATCTTCCACCAATCGCAGGGCCGCATCTGCCGAACGGCCCTGGGCACGGAAGCCGCCGAGTTGATGTACGGACTGGGGCGTCAACCCGAGATGCCCGACGACCGGGATGCCGGCTGAGACGATGGCCTCCACCGCTTCGGCTCGCGCGCGTCCCCCCTCAAGCTTGACGGCGTCCATGCCAGCCTCCTTCAGGAAGCGCCCGGCGTTACGCAGCGCTTCGGCCGTCGACGCCTGGTAGGACATGAACGGCATGTCGCCGATCAGCAGCGCGCGCCGGGCGCCGCGTGCAACCGCCCGGCAGTGATGCAGCATGTCCTCCATCGTCACCGGCAGCGTGGTCTCATAGCCCAATACGACCATGCCCAGCGAATCGCCGACCAGGATCGAATCGATGCCAGCCCGGTCGACGGCTGAGGCGGTGCCGTAATCATAGGCCGTGAGCATGGTGATCGGCTCGCCCCTGGCTTTCTTATCACGGAAAGTCTGCGTCGTGACTCTGGGTTCGGAACGGGGTTCAGGTTCAGTTGACATGGCTATCTCCTCCTGCGAGTGAGATGCGCTTGGCCCTCGAATCAAAGACCCGCCCGGGCCGGGGGGCGGGAAGCGAGTCAGCACTGCTCGTCTGCCGTCTCGGTCGTGGCCCGATCCAAGCGGCAGCCAAATTATAGCAAAATCCGCGCATATTCCCCCTGCAAATCCGCACGCGCAGCTGTTTCCGAACACGCCGGAGCCAGCCCTGCAAAATGAAAATCTGCAAGGCCTAATCTGCAGCGGATGCAGCCCGATCCGGGCTCCCGGCCTTATGCTGCAGCCGGTGCCGTCTCCAGATCGGAGTGCCGGTCCCTCAAGTGACTGGTCAGGCTCAACAGCCCGAAGCCGATCACCCCCGAGAGCAGAGAGGCAAGCAAAATGCCGAGCTTGGCGGCATCGAGTGTGACGGGGTTATCGAACGCAGCGTTGCCGATGAAGAGCGCCATCGTGAACCCGATGCCCGCCAGGAAGGTGGCGCTGATCAGCTGGGGCCACTCGACCCGAGCCGGCATTTCGCCGATTCCCAGCCGGACAGCAAGCCATGTGAAAAACGTAATCCCGAGCGGTTTGCCTACCAGCAGACCGAGAATCACCCCGAGCGCCACCTGGCTGCTGAGCACATCACCGACGCCTCCGGAAAAGGAGACACCAGCATTGGCGAGGGCGAAGATCGGGAGTACGAAGAAGGTCGCCCATGGAGTGAGCGCATGCTCAAGGCGTTGGGCCGGCGACTGCATTCGCTCGGCGATCGCTTCCAGCGCGTGGGCCGCGGCCTGACGGCGGTCGCTATGGTGTGACTCCTGCTGCTGGTCCACAGGTTCGACACCGCCCAGGATGGCAACGCACTGTGCCATGAAGGCCTCTGCCCGCACGCGCGTGCGGGCTGGAATCGTCAGCGCCAGCACCACCCCGGCGATCGTCGCGTGCAGCCCGGACTGGACGAACGCGACCCACAGCAGCAGGCCCAGCAGTGCATACGGTAGCGGGTTGCGCACACCGAGCGCGTTCAGCCCGACCAGGATCAGCACGATCACCGCCGCTGCCCCGAGCGCCGACCAGGCGATGCCGGTGGTGTAGAAGATCGCCAGCACGAGCACCGCACCCAGATCGTCTCCGATCGCCAGCGCCGTGAAAAAGACCCGCAGCGAGAATGGAACTCGGCGGCCGAGCAGCGCCATCAACCCCAGCATGAAAGCGATGTCAGTGGCCATCGGCACAGCCCAGCCGACCATGCCCTCGGTACCAAAATTCAGAGCGGTGTAGATCGCTGCCGGCCCAATCATCCCTCCGAGCGCCGCCATCAAGGGCAGCGCTGCCCGGCGCGGAGAGGCCAACTCACCGACGGTGATCTCGCGCTTGATCTCCAGCCCGACGATGAAGAAGAAGAGCGCCATCAGGCCATCGTTGATCCACTTCAGGAGAGGCTTTGTCAAGCCTGCGCCACCAAACGTGATCGCCAGATCGGTCTTAAGCAACTGGAAGTAGCTATCAGCCTGGCCGCTGTTGGCCCAGATCAAGGCCAGCATAGCCGCCGCCAGCAGCAGAATCCCACCGGAAGCCTGCAGCCGGGCAAAACGCTGAAACAGGCTGCGCACCTGCACGCCGAGCGGACGTTCAATCTCCTCCTTGAGCGATTCGACATCCCAGGGACCATCGTAGCGTTCGCCGTTGATGTAGAAGGTCGGGGTGCCGTTCGCCCCGCTGCGGACTCCGCTGCGGAAATCCTCGTTGACGCGCTCGGCGTATACACGCTCCGCGAGTTCCCGCTTGAAACGCTCGACATCGAGCCCGATCTCAGCGGCATAGCGGATCAATGACTCATCGTCCAGCGCATCCTGGTTGGCGAACAGCTTGTCATGCATCTCCCAGAATTTGCCCTGCGCTGCCGCTGCTTCGGCGGCCTCGGCAGCATGCTGGGCGTGGATATGCGAACTGCGGATCGGAAAATGGCGAAATACATAGGAAAAACGATCACCCAGCCGCTCATGCAGTTCGCTCACAATACCGTGCGCCTGCCGGCAGTGGGGGCACTCGTAGTCACCGTACTCCACGAAAACGACGGGGGCATCCGCCGGGCCGCGGCGGTGATCCTGATCGTCAACTGCTGGGGCGAGCTGTGCCGTCATTGTCTTGCTCCTCTCGCTACCTGCACGTTCTTTCGGCAGGCCTGTCTCCTGTCGTTATCCATCATGCAAACTGGCCGCTGCCAGCCGGAATCAGCTTCCGGGTGGACCGTCACAACCTGTTTGATTGTGCTTCAATCTCAATTGAATGGTGCTTGCAGCGGTTGAAAACCCCTCAAGGTGGAATTGTACCGAAAGATCGGGCTTGTTCAAGCCTGAAATTCAAATCAGCCCCGGCGAAACAGCCCCTTGCTCCTCCGGGTTCGAACGGTTCGTACGCGATAAAATGCCAGTATGGCATCCCCTACACACTCCACCTGCACAACCGGCCGGTGCGTTCACTTGAGCAAGCAGCGGATGAGCGCGGCCTCTCTCCAGAGCAGATCGTGCGGTCGCTGTTGTTCCGCCTGGAAGGGCATCATTACCTGCTCGCGCTCATACCCGGGCCGAGCCAGGTGGACTGGTCGAAACTGCGGCATTATCTGGGCGTCTCGCGGATCACGACCGCGAGTGCCGATGAGGTGCGCAGCGTGACGGGCTATGAGCCAGGCGCCGTCTCCCCGTTCGGGCTGCCAGCGAAATTGAGGATCCTCGCCGACCCCTGTTTGAAGTTGCATGACGTGATCTCGCTCGGAGCAGGCATCCGCAACGCGGGGGTCATACTGAAGCGCCGGGATCTGGAGCGCGCCCTGGAGCTCGAATGGGTCGATCTGCGCGCCGATGACTGCCCGGCAGAAGATGTCAGCCTTGAATGAATTCCACCACCGTATCAATCGTCCGTTCAAGTGCCTGGAGCGTCTCCCTCAATCTGTCCACGATGATCAGGCTGTGGTCGGCATCCACAATCTCCAGCAGCTCATAGGATCGTTCGGATTGCAGGGCATCCAGCACCTTGCGATCATAGAAGCGGTCAGCCGTCCCGACGACGATCAGTGAGGCCTGGTGGGTTTGGCGGAAACCCGGGGCGAACAGCGGCACGTCAAGCGGCGGTGTCAGGTACACCAGACGAGCCGATTGCAGTTCGTCCATTGTCGCTGCCAGGGTTGTGATCAGCGCCGCCCCAAGCGATTTTCCGGCCAGCGCGATGCGGGTAGGTTTCACCCGCGCAATCGCTGCGAGCACAGCGGCCGATACCTCCTCAACCATGTCCGGCAGGACTGAGATTGAGAAGGGCTCGCCGGCGGACTGGTAGCCGTAGGTGAGAGCCAGCGTGCTCCAGCCCGCGCGCTTGAGAGCCGCGGCAGGATAGTACAGCAGCGGACCGTCCACTCCATAGTGATCCCCAGGAAGCGTGACGAACAGCGACTTTTCACCGCCGGCTCCCAGATAGAATTTGTGCACCAGCTTTTCACCGGAAGCAGTTCGCAGGGGCAGGTAAACCAGTTCACTCATCATGTCTCCTAAAGTGACGCCCGCTGCAGCTTGCAAATTTCAGAGCTGGTGACGGACGATCGTACAGCCGTATCCCGGTGTCTCCTGTGGATCTGGCTGCTCGCCTGCCAGCACGGCTCGAACTGCTTCTGCGAGAAAGTGGCGTTCGGGCTCGCGCTTGCGGAAAGTCGTGTCGTCCAGTGCGCCCATGTAGCGCAGGGTGCCGTCGCGGTCGACGACAAAGAAATGCGGCGTGGTTTGTGCGCCGTAGCGGTCCGCCACAATGTGATCTTGATCCCGCAGCACAACCGGCAGTCCGCGTTCAACGGCTGTCGAGCGCACACTCGGCATGTCCTCATTGACATTGGAAGCGATCGCCCACAATTCGACTTGGGTGCCCCATTCTTCACGCATATCCCTCAACTGCTGATCGGCCCGCTCCGACCAGGGGCATTCGGCGGACCAGAAGTTCAGCACCAGCACCTTGCCAAGTGCCTCTTCCGGCCGATGGGGCTTTCCATCCAGATCAGGAAGCTCGAAATCCGGGGTGGGTTCATCCAGTCGGGCTATGGAATCCACTGTGGTAGATAACCTCCTGGCACAAGCAGATCTGACTCCATCGTATCCAGATCCATCCACCAGATTTCCGGGCCGAGGGCCAGATCTGATGAAGCACGCCGCATATACGCCAGCCGTTGCGAGTCGGGGTCCCAGCTGATCGCTGAGAACGTGTAATTGGGTTCGGAGGTGAGTTCTGTGGAACCCACCCCGGACAGGTCAAGCAGCCAGAGCTGCCTTCCCGGCGACCAGCGCTCGGGATCGAGATATTTACGGGCGAAGGCCAGCCGCGTTCCGTCCGGACTGAAGACGGGAGAGGCATCTTCCACCTGGAGTGCGTCCCCCGGGGAAATATCCTGCGTCCCTCCACTTGTGACGTCGGTCTGATAGAGATGACTGTAGTACGCTGTATCGCTTTGGCCCTGCTCCTCGTCGCCCTGCGCTGGCACGAAATAGATCTCGGGGTATACCAGGCGGGTTCCGTCTGGTGACCAGCTTCCAGCCGCGCCCAGGCTGTTTGGAACGTAGGTGAAAGGGGAAGGCGCCGCATTTGGATCGAAGGTGAGTAGAGCGGTCGCTTTCAACGACTCATCATAGTACGTCAGCCAGCCCTGCGGTGACCAGGCCGGGTCTCGCACGGTATGGTCGGTTGGGCTGGCCGCGATCACCATTTCTGCGTCCGGGACCGAAAGGACGCGGATCTGCGATCCCTGCGGCATGCTCCTGCCGCCGCTGCCAACGTTCAGGCTCTGTTCAACAAAAGCCAGCCAGCGGCCATCGGGTGAGAGCGCCGGATTGCTGCAGCGCACCTCTGCCGAGCACGCATGGATAAACTTCTCCTCCCCCGAAATCAGATCAAGCGTTTGCAGGTTCTGCCCGCCGTTTTCCGTATTCAGGCTGAAAGCGACCAGCGTGCCGTCACCCGACAGTGTGTAATCGAGAACCCCAGCCTCGTGGAATGTCAGTTGAATCGCCCCGCTTTCACTGCCAGGATCGATCAGGTAGAGATTCGCCCGTCCGCTGGCAGGCCACAGATAAAGCACGCGCGGGGTGCCCACCCTGAAGTGCCAGGATTTTGATACCAGCAGCGGGAGAGGAAATCGGCCGAGTGCCCCGGCTTTCAGCCTGACTTCAACCTCTGTGTTTGAGGGCCACGGCGCGTCGGGAGTGAAGACCAGCTCCCTGCCTTCCCAGCTAAACTGCCCGGATTGGGGTGGATCGGTCGAGAAGCCCGCTTCAACCGAAGCCTGGTTCATCGGCCGGCTGAAGCTCAACCGGATCCGGGAGGTGGCTGGAATCTCCTGCGCCCCATCTTCCGGTTTGATCGCAAGCGCACGCGGCGCGAGCAGCGCGCCGGCCAATGCCAGCCCGAGGATAAAACCGATTACAACCAGCAGCAGCGGTGGGATCCGCGCCAGGAGCTTCAGCATGGTGCCAGGATTATACCTTTCCGGGCTCAGTGCTCAGGAGGAGAAAGCGACGGATCGACAGCCCTGTTCGTGCTCAACTCAACTGGCGCTTCAGATCCTCGATTGCCTCCACCGGCGTGGGGTCGATTCCGTAAGCCATCGCCAGGTAGTAGGCTGTGTAGTCTCCGAAATGCAGGCTGGTCCACTGCTGCGCCAGGCGCGTCTCACCCTCAGCCACGATCACGTCCGTGTTGAAGCCTTCGACCATCAGCACCGAGCGGGTGATCTCGACCCGCCGCTGGTTGCGTTCGTGTGTGCCCGCGCCCTGCAGGAAGAGCGCCATCGTGCACCCGAACAGCGCCTCCGGCCGCATCACGCCGGCCACCATGTTGTGGTCCGCTTCCGGCAAGGCTTCGAACTGAGCAAGGGCTTTCGCCAGTTCAGCGATCTGCGTCCGCCAGCGCCGTGCGACCGGCGCTAGGACTCCGGCACCGAGGATCACCGGCCAGCGCCCAACCAGTTGTCCCGCCATGCGCTTGGCTGGGTTGCTGCTGACGGGTGAATCGGCCTGGATCATCTCTCTCTGAACTTGCATCGCTTCCAGCGCCGATTGGAGTTCGTCCTCTGGATCCGGCAGCAATCCCAACCGGGAGACCAGCGCCAGCAGCAGCCCGAAGGAATAGCCCACTGCTGCACGCGGCTGTCCGGCATGCTCAAAAGCCCAGAATGGACGTCCGGCATCCCGGGCGGTTTCACCCAGCTTTCCGCCGGTTGAGACTGCGATGCAGTCCACATCCGCTTCGAGCGCCATCGCGAATGCCGAAAGCGTCTCTTCCGTGTTGCCGGAGTGCGAACAGGCGACAACGAGCGTACCGGGTTCAAGGGCGAAGGCCGGCAGGTCGTAGTCGCGCCAGACGATGAACGGCGCGCTCGCCATGGGTGCAGCATAAGCAGCAAGCAGGTCGGCTCCGATCGCCGATCCGCCCATGCCTGCCAGCACGACCTGCCGCACACCGGAGATATCACCCAGCGGCAGCTTCTGGCCCAACTTCCAGGCTGCTTCCAGCTGCTCCGGCAGGGAGTCGATCTCGGCCAGCATTCCGGCGGGATCGTAGGTTTTGAATTGTTGCACATCATCCAGGTTCATGTTCCCTCCAGACCCAGGCGGTAGACATCGTTTTTCGACCATCCGCTCTCCTGCGCCACCTTGCGGGCGGCAGCGGAACGGCTCAATCCCTCGTTGATAGCTGCTTCCAGGTGGTCCCGCACTCTCGCTTCCGACCACACCTGTTCCTGCGGCGCGGGTCCGATCAGCAGTGTGAATTCCCCTTTCGCCGGTCCGGATGCGAGCTGCGCCCGCACATCGGCGATCGAGCCGCGCAGGATCTGCTCGTGGACCTTCGTCAACTCCCTCGCCGCCGCCATCAGCCGGTCACCACCCAGCACCTCCTGCATCTCGTTCAGGGTGGCCTGCACCCGGTGCGGAACTTCGAACAAGATAGCCGTTCGGCGTTCTGTGAGCAGGTCGGCAAACAGCGCATGGCGCTCGGCAGCTTTACGCGGGATGTAGCCCAGAAAGAGGAACGCATCAGTCGGCAGGCCGGAGGCGATCAAGGCTGCAATCGGGGCGGCCGGACCGGGGATTGGCACGACTTCCACGCCCTTACGGATGGCGGCCTGCACCAGCTCATATCCCGGATCGGAAAGCGCAGGCGTGCCGGCATCGGAGACAAGCGCCACGTCGCTGGATACGAGCGCCTCCATCAGCTCACGCTCGCGCTCTTGTTTGTTATGCTCATGGTAGCTGATGGTGGGTGTGGTAATCTCGTACCTGGCGAGCAGCTTGCGCGTGTGGCGTGTGTCCTCAGCCGCGATCAGCGGCACTTCACGCAGGATGCGCAGCGCGCGCAGCGTGATGTCCTCCAGGTTGCCGATCGGGGTCGCTACCAGGTAGAGCTTGCCCACGGCGCTATTGTAGCAGAGCGGCGATCAGCCGACCCGCCGCACCGGTTGGCGCAGGACGATCTTCCACTTCTCAGGGCTGGTCCGGCGCGGGTCACTCAGGTAGATCTCGTGGTGTTTGCCAGCCTCCACCAATCCGGTCGCCGGCAGGAACTCCTGATGCAGTCTGAGCAGCGTCGGCGCCTCGGCGGCGTACGACCCGATGTGGAGTATCTGCACCGACAACCCCTCCTGATATGGTTCCCTCCGCATCAGCGGCAGCGCCGGCAGTTCCTTTTTAACTCCCGCATCGTGAACGGCTTGTTCGAATAGCTCCGCTGTGATCCATTCAGGAACATGGATCATCGCCGTCCACTGCCAGCTGTCTTTGTCGAGCTGGCTGTAAAACGCAGCGGGGTCGTCCGCCCACCACAGCCCTTCCAGCGGCGCCACGACGAAGTCTTTCTCGAGCTGTTTCTTGCAGGTGAATTTCAAGCCGTATGCGACGGCGTACAGCGCCTGAATGGCATCGGCGTAGCTCTGAGCCGTGTTCGGATCGCCCTCGCCGTCAACCATCAGAAAGGTGAACTCTGGCACTTCGACGATTTCAAATGCCTTCCGGCCGGGGCTGTAAAACTGCTTCCACTCACGCTTGAGGTCGATCTTCTCCATCATCGCTCTCCAATCGCGCTCGAAACGCCTGAACCCAGGCACGTTCGGCATCAAGCAAGGCCTGGCTGTAGTCGAACATGGCCTGTACGAAGTGAGGCGCTTCTCCCAATTCGCTTCGATCTTCTTCCCAGGACCGCTGGCGCTGGTCGAGTCCATCCAGGTACTGATCGAGATCATCTAAAACCTGATCCACCTCGAGCAGCGGCAGATTGGCCAGTCCCAGCAGAAATACGGGCGGTGCAGGCTGCGGCGTTGAAAGCGCCTCCTTCACCCCATTCAGCAGTGCCTGCCGCCCTGGCCGCAGGATGGAATAGACCACGCGCGCTTTGCCCGCTCCCCCGTGCTGTCTTTCTTCGCTGCTGACGAATCCCTTGCGCTCCAGTTTGCGCAGCAGGTAGTAGATGGAGGAGAACCCGATTTCGGTCCAGTTGCGCATGCCGCGCGCTTCGATCACATTTTCGAGCTCGTAACCATAGCTCGGTTTTTCGGCCACCAGGCTGAGCAATGCCAATTCGGCTGGGGTTAGACTCGCGCGGTTATCCATATTCTAGTACTAGAATATATCACGCGTGAGGGCATGTCAAGCTCGAATTGACAGCCTTTTCCGGGGCATGGTAAACTGACAACCTCAGTCTAGATTGCAGCAGCTGCTCGCGGGCGGCTGCGCGCTCATCGAGAGAGGCGGAGGGACCGGCCCTTTGAAGCCTCGGCAACCACCAGTTGTACACACGCTGGCAGGTGCCAAGTCCGGCAGAAGACACAGCGGTGTGCTTCTGGGAGATGAGAGCCAGGTGCCAGGATGCATCTCAGGCCTCTTCTCCAGGAAGAGGTCGTTTTGTTCGCCTCAAGCTCACCCTGATAGAGCAAAGGTGGAAGCGCATTGAAGGACCGCACATATACCAACCGGAGCTACCTTGACGCTCTCGCCGAGCGTGTGCTGGTGTACGACGGCGCGATGGGCACCAGCCTGCAGGCGATGAATCTCAGCCCGCAGGACTTCGGCGGCGAACAGTTCGAAGGCTGCAACGACTACCTCGTCATCAGCAAGCCGCAGGCGGTCGAGCAGGTGCACCGCTCCTTCCTCGAAGTCGGCGTGGATGTGATCGAGACGAACACGTTCCGCTCCAACCGCCTAACGCTGAGCGAATTTGGACTTGGCAATCAGGTGCACGAGATCAACCGCGCTGCAGCCGCTCTCGCCCGCCGCCTGGCGGATGAGTACAGCACGCCCGGGCAGCCGCGCTTCGTGGCCGGCTCGATCGGGCCAAGCGGCAAACTGCCCTCCGCCAATGATCCCGACCTCTCCGATATCGGCTTCGATGAGCTGGCCGATGTGTTCTGTGAGCAGGCGCTCGGCTTGATCGCCGGCGGCGTCGACCTGCTGCTGATTGAGACCTCGCAGGACATGCTTGAGGTGAAGGCCGCGATCCGCGGATTCCAGCTTGCCTTCGAGGAAAGCGGTGTCCGGCTGCCGATCCAGGCCCAGGTCACGCTCGACACCAGCGGGCGCATGCTGCTTGGAACGGACGTTGCCGCCGCCTGGCACACACTGGAAGGTCTACCGATCGACGTCGTCGGGCTGAATTGTTCGACCGGCCCGGAACACATGCGTGAGCCGATCCGCTACCTCGGTGAGCACGCCACACTGCCGGTGTCGTGCATCCCGAACGCCGGCCTGCCGCTCAACGTCGACGGTCAGGCGGTCTACCCGCTCGGTCCCGAACCATTCGTGAAGGATATGGTCGACTTCGTGGAGCAGCACCGGGTGAGCGTCGTCGGCGGCTGCTGCGGCACGACACCCGAACACCTGCGGCCGCTGGTCGAGGCCCTGCGTGGCCACGCGCATCCGCAACGCCCTGCGGAGCGTGACCCGCACCTCAGTTCGGCCGTGCGCGCGGTCCCGATGCGCCAGGAGCCACGTCCGCTGCTGATCGGTGAGCGCATCAACACCCAGGGCTCCCGCAAGGCCAAGCGCCTGCTGCTGGCCGAGGACTACGACGCCATCGTCGAGCTCGCCCGTGAGCAGGTCGAAAAAGGAGCGCACGTGCTCGACCTGTGCGTCGCCCTGACCGAACGCGCCGACGAAGCCGAGATGATGGCCGAAGTCGTCCACCGCCTGGCGCTGAGCGTTGAAGCGCCGCTCGTGATCGACACGACCGAGCCGCAGGTGATGGCTGCCGCACTCAAAGCCAACCCCGGTCGCAGCATGCTCAACTCGATCAACCTCGAATCCGGCCGCGAGAAGATCGAGCACGTGCTCCCGCTGGCGCTCGAGCATGGAGCGGCCGTGATTGCGCTCACGATCGATGAAGCAGGCATGGCCAAGACCGCCGAACGCAAGCTTCAGATCGCCCGCCGTATCTACGCCATCTGTGTCGAGGAATTCGGCCTGAAACCGGAGGATCTGATCTTCGACGCACTGACATTTACGCTCGCCACCGGCGACGAAGAATTCATCGACTCGGCTCGCGAGACGATCGAGGGCATCCGCCGCATCAAGGCCCAGCTGCCGGGCGTGCTGACCTCGCTCGGGGTCTCGAACGTTTCGTTCGGGCTCAGCCCGGCTGCCCGGCCGGTGCTGAACAGCGTGATGCTGTACCACTGCGTCGCGGCTGGCCTGGACATGGCGATCGTCAATCCAGCCCACATTACGCCCTACGCCGAGATCCCGGACGAGGAGCGCGAGCTGGCCGAAGACCTGATCCTCAACCGCCGTCCTGATGCACTGGCTCGCATGATCGAGCATTTCGAATCGGTCACCCTCCAACCCGAGCAGGGAGCCGCCGACCCAACCATTGATATGTCACCCGAAGACCGGCTTGGCTGGCGCATCCTGCACCGCCACAAGGAGGGGGTCGAAGCGGATATCGACGAGATCCTCGCCCGCTACCCGCAGGACAAACGCGCCTCCGGCGCAGTCACCATCCTCAACGAGGTGCTGCTGCCGGCCATGAAAGAAGTCGGCGACCGCTTTGGAGCCGGCGAGCTGATTCTGCCCTTCGTGCTGCAGTCGGCAGAGGTGATGAAACGCGCCGTCGCCCATGTGGAGCAGTTTCTCGACCGTCAGGAAGGCGTGAGCAAAGGCACGATTGTGCTGGCGACGGTCTATGGCGATGTGCATGACATTGGCAAGAACCTGGTCAAGACAATCCTCAGCAATAACGGCTACCACGTGCACGATCTGGGCAAGCAGGTCCCGGCGACGGTGATCATCGACAAGGCGGTTGAAACCCAGGCCGACGCCGTCGGCTTGAGCGCGCTGCTCGTGAGCACCAGCAAACAGATGCCGCTGATCGTGAACGAACTCCACCGGCGCGGGCTTGCGCTGCCGGTCTTGATCGGAGGCGCGGCGATCAACCGCCGTTTCGGCCGCCGCATCCTGTTCACCGAGGATGGAGGACATTACACACCGGGGGTTTTCTACTGCAAGGATGCCTTCGAAGGGCTGTCGGTGATGGACCAGCTGCAGAATTCCGAACGGCGGCCTGAGTTGATCGCCAGCCAGCTGAAGGAAGCACAGCGGGAAATGGAGCGCGACCGCCCCCGCCGCGAGCGGACTGCAGGCCAGCGCACCATCGCGCCAGCCGAACTGATCCCATCCGCTCCTGCCTGGGGACCGCACGTCGTCGGCGAGATGCCGCTCGACGCCGTTTTCCAGCATCTGTTCAAGAACGAGCTCTTCCGCCTCTCATGGGGCGCGAAGAATACGCATGGTGAGGAATGGGAGGAGCTGCTCGAGAACTTCGAGAACCGCCTGGCCCGCATGCAGCGCGAGGCGCTGCGCAACGGATGGCTGCAGCCGCAAGCCGTGTACGGCTACTGGCCGGTGCAGTCCGAGGGGGACGAGTTGATCGTCTTCGATCCGGCGACACTCGAGAGCAGCACTCCGGCTGAACTGCTGCGCTTCAGTTTCCCGCGGCAGCCGCGCGGCGATAAGCTGTGCCTGGCGGACTACTTCCTGCCCCTCGGTTCGAAGCGCATGGATGTCGTCGCACTGCAGGTTGTTACGGTCGGGCGCGAGGCCACGGCCAGGGTTGACGAGCTGCAAGCCGCCGGAGATTACAGCGAAGCCTATTATGCACATGGACTGGCTGTGCAGACGGCAGAAGCCTGCGCCGAATACCTGCACCGTCACGTCCGCCGCGAGTTAGGATTGCCAGAAGGCCAGGGCAAACGCTATTCGTGGGGTTACCCGGCTATTCCCGATCTCGAAGACCATGAGAAGGTCTTCCGCCTGCTCCCGGCGGGCGAAGCGCTCGGGATGGAGCTTTCACCGGCATATCAGCTCATTCCCGAGCAGTCCACGGCGGCGATCGTTGTGCACCACCCGGCTGCGACCTACTTCAGCGTAGGCGTGAGCCGGGTCGAGCAGCTGACCACGTGATAGCCGGATCGTGGGAGGGATTGACTTGATCGCCGAAAACACCAAGCTCCATGCCTGGTTGGCCGGTGGGAAACCTATCCTCGCCGATGGCGCCATGGGCACGATGCTGCACGAGCGCGGCGTCGGCTTCGACACGTGCTTTGACGAACTCAACCTCTCTCAACCCGGGCTCGTGCGCGAGGTTCACCGCGCCTATCTCGAGGCCGGCGCGCAGATCATCGAGACCAACACCTTCGGCGCCAATCGGTTCAAGCTTGCCGAGCATGGTCTGGAAGCCCGCTTGCAGGAGATCATCCGGTCAGCTGGGGAGCTTGCCAGCACGGCGATCGCCGAAAGCGGCCGGGAAGCGCTCGTCGCCGGGAGCGTCGGCCCGCTCGGAGTCCGGCTCGCACCCTTTGGCCGAGTTCAGCCCGAGCAGGCATACCAGGCCTATCGCGAGCAGATCGAAGCCCTGGTCGAAGCCGGGGCGGACATGCTGATCATCGAAACCCAAAATGACCTGTTCGAGGTGCGCGAAGCGGTTCGGGCTGCGCATGCCGTCAGCGACCTACCCGTCATCGCAACTGTGACCTTCACACGCGACGACCGCACGCTGCTGGGAGACACCCCGCGTCGCGCCGCTCAGATGCTGGTCGAGAGCGGGGCGGACATCATCGGTGCTAATTGCTCAAGCGGGCCAGCCCAGCTGCTGCGAATCTTAAAGCAGATGCGCGCCGCTGCTCCTGGAGCGGTATTCTCGATCATGCCCAATGCCGGCTGGCCAGAACGGGTCTCCGGCCGCATTATGTACCCGGCCACCGCTGATTACTTCGGCGATTATGCGCTCGCTTTCTGCCAGGCGGGCGCCTCGATCGTCGGCGGCTGCTGCGGCACGACCCCCCAGCACATCCAGCGCATGCGTGCCTCGCTCGATCAGGGGGGCGAACCCTGCTTCTCGCTCGATCCCGGTCCGCTCGAGCAGGAACCGGAGGCCGTCACATCTGTCGCCGCTCCACCGACCCAGCTGGCAGCGAGCCTCGCGGCTGGACGCTTCGTGCTGGCGGTGGAAATGGACCCACCGCGCGGCTTCTCCACCCACAAGCTGCTCGCCGGTGCTTCCCTGCTGGCAGAAGCCGGCGCGGACGTGATCAATGTCGCCGATTCCCCCATGGCGCGCATGCGCATGAGCCCCTGGGCTGTGTGCCAGTTAATCCAGCGCGACGTCGGAATCGAGACGGTGCTGCACTTCCCAACCCGCGGCCGCAACCTGCTCCGCGTTCAGGGCGATCTGCTGGCCGCTCACGCCACGGGCGTGCGCAACGTCTTCGTCGTCATGGGCGATCCCACGGCGATCGGCGACTATCCGGAGGCGATGGATAACTACGACCTCGTCCCGAGCGGCTTGATTAACCTGATCAAGCAGGGCTTCAACACCGGCGTCGATCTGAGTGGAGCTGACATCGGCGAAGCGACCTCGTTCTTCATTGGTTGCGCGCTGAATCTGAATCCAGGCGATCCGGAACGGGAGCTGCGCCTGCTCCACAAGAAGATCAACGCCGGCGCCGATTTCGCCCTTACACAGCCCTTGTACCGCCCGGAACTGGCAGCCGAGTTCATCCATGATTATGAGCATCGCTACGGAAAGCTGCGCATTCCGATCCTGGTCGGGGTGCTGCCGCTTTTCAATGAGCGCCATGCCGCCTTTCTGCACAACGAGGTGCCCGGCATCGATATCCCCCTCTCCGTACGCAAACGCATCGCCGACGCCGGTGAGCACTCGGCGCGCGCAGGCGTGGCGGTAGCCGTGGAAACCCTGCGGCAATTGCAGGAAAGCGTGCAGGGGGCCTACATCATGCCGCCTTTCGGGCGCTACGATCTCGCCGCCGAGATCATCGAGGCGGTGCGCGGATCCGCCTCCTGAACATCCGGCGCCCCACCCCTGAAACGATCGCCCGGCATGTTAGAATCCTCTCGTGTGCCACTCTGCACGCGTGGAACGTTATGTAAGAATGGGGTTCGGTTATGAGCAAACTTGCAGAACGAGAAGTCAAACCGCCGCGCGGACAGGATGCCAAAGCGCTGGCGGGCGAACAACTGGCCGAGTTGGCCAATCAACTGGGCAACGGATGGCAGGTCGTTGAAGGCCACCACCTGGAGAAGACCTACAAGTTTGACGATTTCAAGGGAGCGCTTGAATTCACCAACCGGCTGGGGCAATTTGCCGATTCGGTGGACCACCACCCGGAGATCTGCGTGACCTGGGGTAAGGCGCAGGTCACCATCTGGACGCACAGTGTAGACGGCCTGAGTGAGGCGGATTTCGTGTTCGCCGCGAAAGCGGATCAGTTCTTTCGCTGAGCGAAAACAGGCTTGACTCTCGAATCTCGCGTTGTAGAATACGTTCATCTGCAACGGAAGGTGAGCAGGATGAGGCCATACCCGCACTATAACTCCATGATGGCCATGCGCAGGCTGCCGCAGCCGATGGACCGAGGCCCATCGGCCTGGGCCTGGCGCGCCTGACCGCCACCCGCCCCGGCACAGCATCCACCGCCAGCCTCGAGCTGGCGGTTTCCTTTGTAAAGCGACCGCTGGACGCGAGAGAGAAAAGAAGAGGACCATCATGACCGAAACGATCCACGTATCCGTCGCCTGGCCGTATGCCAACGGCGACCTGCATGTCGGCCATCTCGCCGGAGCTTATCTGCCGGCGGACATCTTCGCCCGTTATCACCGTCTGAAGGGCAATCGCGTGCTCATGGTCTCGGGATCGGATTCGCACGGCACGCCGATCACCGTGGAGGCCGATAAGCTCGGCCAGACGCCGCGTGAGGTGTTCGAGTATTACCACCACCGCTTTCTTGAAACCCAACGAGCGATCGGCATCAGCTACGATCTGTTCACCCACACTGACACCGAGAATCACCACCGGGTGGCGCAGGACATCTTTCTAAGCCTTTACAACCAGGAATACCTTTATCGTGAAATCCAGCGCCAGCTGTATTCGGAGAGCGAAGGGCGTTTCCTGCCCGACCGCTACGTGGAGGGAACCTGCCCGATCTGCGGCTACAAGGAAGCGCGCGGCGACCAGTGTGATAACTGCGGCAACCTGCTCGACGCCCTGGACCTGATCGATCCGCGCAGCAAGACCGACGGAAGCACGCCGGTCGTCCGTGAGACGGAGCACTTTTTCTTCGACCTGCCTGCATTCTCCGATCAACTGCTGGCCTACCTCGATCGATACAAGGACCGCTGGCGGCCGAATGTTTACACCTTCGCGCATAACTTCATCGAAGGCGGGCTGAAAGGACGGGCCGTCACGCGTGACGTCGAATGGGGCATCCCGGTGCCGCTTCCCGGCTGGGAGGACAAGCGGCTTTATGTGTGGTTCGAAGCCGTGATGGGCTACCTGACGGCTTCGATCGAATGGGCCAAGAATACCGGTCAACCTGAGGCGTGGAAGGAATGGTGGTACGACCCGCAGTCCAAGATTTACAACTTCATCGGTAAGGACAACATCCCCTTCCATACGATCATCTGGCAGGCAGAGCTGCTGGGGGTGAAGAGGCTGTACGAGGACGATGAGAGCAAAAAGCTCAACCTGCCGTACGACGTGCCGGCGAATGAGTTCATGAACATCGAGGGGGCACAATTCAGCAAGAGCCGCAACTGGGCTGTCTGGCTGCCAGACATCCTCGAGCGCTACGATCCTGATGCGATCCGCTTCTATGTGGCAGCGGCGATGCCCGAAGCGCGCGACAGCGATTTCTCCTGGTCAGAATTCGTGCGCCGAAACAACGACGAATTGGTGGCCGCCTGGGGCAATCTGGCGAACCGCGTGCTCTCCTTTGCCTACAAGCACTTCGAGGGTCGGATCCCCGACCCGGGGGAGCTAACCCCGCCGGACCAAGAACTGCTGGCTCGCGTGGATGCTGGCTTCGAAACCATCGGTAACTTGCTAGAGGAAGTGAAACTACGCGCCGCACTGCAGGAGGCCCTGGCATTGGCGCGCGAGGTCAATAGTTATCTCGATCACGCCCCCTGGTTCAGTGTCATCAAGGAAGACCGCCAGGCGGCCGGGCGGACAGTCTACACCGCACTGCGGGCTATTGATTCGCTCAAACTGCTCTTCGCGCCCTTCCTGCCATTCAGCAGCGAACGCCTGCACTGCATGCTCGGGTACGACCAACCGATCTTCGGCGAGCAAGATATCGAGACCTTCACCGAGAGTGAGCGCAGTCACGAGGCTCTAACGTATCACGCCGGCGAAGCCAGCGGACGCTGGAAGCCGAGTGAACTCACGCCAGGGCAGAAATTATCCGAACCCCAGCCGCTTTACCGCAAGCTGGAGGATGAAATCATCGATCAGGAACGGGCGCGGTTGGGCACCTGAGCCTCGCTCGTAGCTGGTCTTTTCGACCTCTTTCCGCCTTGGTTCAGACTAGCACCGACGGGTGAATTGACCGTACACGCAGCAACCCATAGAATGGGGCTGGTATGGCGCCATCCGGACCCGTTCGTTAGGCGGGTAATTCAACCTGCCAGCACGGCGAAATCCAAGCATGGAGGAATCCGTGAGCGTCGATGATATGCTGCGCGAGGGGATCGAAGCCGCACAAGCAGGAATGACCCTGCGCGCCCGCACACTGCTCAGCAAAGTCGTGCTGGAGATGCCGCGCTCGGAAGAGGCCTGGTGGTGGCTGGGCCAGAGCGTCCAGGATCCCAAACAACGTGAATACTGCTTCCGCAAAGTCGTGGAGATCAATCCATCGCATGAAGGCGCCCGGGTCGAACTCGGGATGTCCCCGGCGCCGACGACTCTCGAATTGCGTGCCGCCAAGGCAGCCGCAAAGCCGAAGCGCAAGCGTGGGCCGGGCCGCGGGGCTCAGCGCCTGATCCTGGCCATTCTCATCCTGGGGGTAATCCTGATCGCAATCGGCGGCGGTGCTTATGTCGCCCTCGATTCGCTCGGCTATCTCGACCAGGCCCTGCGCGGTGATTTCAGCTTCATCGGTTCGCTGCTTCCCGCTGCAGCTACGCCCAATCCATCCCCGATCGCGCCGCCGACAGCGACTTTCGAGAACGTCTCGCTGGCCAGCATACCCACCTGGACGCCCACACCATCGCCCACACCCAGACCGAGTACGCCCACACCCACAGCGACACCTGTGCAGCCGCCTCCCGGCACGCCGACCGAGATCCCTCCGACGCCTTCTGAATTCCCCTCTGCGGCGGAAGCACAAACCGTCGATATCACCATTGGCACTGGCTTCCTGACGCTTTTCCCAGGCGATTTCATCCCTTTCCGCTTCGAACCCGAAGCCACGCTGGATATGGAAGCGGTGGCGGCGCTGACATTCCATGTGCAGGGTATCTATGAACGTCCGCTTACCCTGGAAGTCTACCTATGGAATCCTTCGGACGCGACCTGGACAGCCTTCGGCGCCGGGCCGGGGGATAATCCAATTACCCCAGCCGCGCCTTTTGTGGACCGGCAGGGAGTGGTGATCGCCGCACTGCGTAACTGGGGCGATGAGCCGCTGGACATCACCAATGCCAGCTTTACTTTCGCCGGGTTAGCCGCGGACGGCTCCGAGGTTTACTTTGGACTGACGCGCCAGGAGATCCGTCCACCCGGCGCCCCCACGCCGACACAGCGCTTCAGCGAATAAACCAGGAGTTCAGCCGCCGCCGCGTCATTTTCCCTCGAATTCCGGCGCCCGCTTGGCCAGGAAAGCCTGCAGGCCCTCTTGATGATCGCGAGTCTCCCCAGCGACTTGCTGCAGGTGAGCCTCATAATCCAGAACCTGCTCCAGATTCGAAAGGTAAGCGCGATTAAAGGCCCGCTTTGTGAGACCGAGGGCGCGCGTCGCGCCGGCTGCGATTTTCTGGGCCAGATCCCCCACGGACGGCAACAGCTGCTCATCGGGCAGCACGCGTGAGACCAGGCCCCACTCCAGCGCTTCGGCTGCATCTAGCGCCTGGTTCGTGAAAGCCATTTCGCTCGCCTTCGCCAGGCCTACGTGCAGCGGCAAGGTCAGCGAAACGCCTGAGTCAGCGGCCAGACCGATAGCAGAGAAACCATAAATGAACTGTGCCGAGGCTGCTGCCCAGCGGATGTCGGTCGCCAGTGCGATCCCCAATCCCGCGCCGGCGGCGGTTCCATTGATCGCGCCGATGACGGGCACTTCCAGATTCCTGAGCGCCAACACGATCGCGTTGTAGGTGCGCTGCAGGTGCGCACGATAAGGCACCTCCGGTCCCTCCTCCAGGATCTTGGCGACATCCTGCCCGCTGGAGAAGAAGCGCCCTGCGCCGGTGAGGACGAGACACCGCAGCCCGGGATCACGCTTGGCATTCCTCAAGGCTCCCAGCAACTCCTCGATCATCACGAAGTCGAAGGCGTTGGCCTTCGGCCGGTCAAGCGTAAGTGTCAGGACCCCGGCCTCGTGCATGGCATGCAGGTTCGTGTAGCTCATGGACGGTCTCCCCTCCCATAACAGCGGTTTAAATGAGAAGCCCGGGCTTGCTGCAGCCCGGGCTGGAAGTCAGCTAGAGCGATAAGCCGAAGCCGATATCATCCTCATCGTCTTCGTCATCGTCATACTCATCATCAAGCGAATCGAATTCGAAATCGATCTCCACCTCGAAGTCTTCATCGAGCCGGACCCAGAGCAGCAATGCATCCCCTTCCTCCAATTCGAGCCAGCGTACGGCCACGATCGGAGCCTCGCTTGTCAGGCCGTCCTCGGCTCGGTACTCAAGGAAGATCGATTGCTGGTCGCGCCAGGCCCGATAGCAGCGCTCAACCAGTGCCGGGCCGTTTGCTGTACGCACATGGCAGAGGGCGATGCGGGTCGGCGTCGGACCTTCGTTCAGGCCACCCAGCCAGGGTTCACTTGCAAGCTCAAATGTAGGTGGTGGGCCTTCGATGATGGTTATTTTCCGCAATTCGCTCATCGGTTCCTCGTGATCTCCGCCTTTGGAAGCGGCGGAATCTTACCATAACATTTTACCCGCTACATGTAGCCGGAGCTACGGTACCAGGCGATCATCTCCCTGATCGTGTTCTCGATCGGCCTGGCATGCAAGCCGAGCTTGGATCGCGCCTTGCTCGTTTCATAGCCCTGCCATAGTGAAAGGGCCATCAAGTGATTGGCGTAAATCTTCATGCCCGGGATGTGACCCAGCAACAACGCTAAGCCCTCGATCCAGCGCCCGGGTATTCCCCATTTCGGCCGCTTCACTCCGGCCTGGTCAGCGATCAGCTGCTGCAGGCTTCGGACGCTCAGGTTATGACCACCGAGAATATACCGTTCAGCACGCTTTCCTCTGATCGCGGCTTGCAAGTGCGCATGGGCGACGTCGCGCACATCGACAGCATTGACCGTGCCAGGCAGCCACACCACGCCCCAGCCGCGGGCCAGAGGGACCACCACTCTTCCAACCGTCCGGTGCACGTCGCCAGGCCCCAGGACCAGCGTCGGGTTCGTGATGACAACGTCCATGTCATGGGCGGCAGCTCGCAGTACTTCGCTCTCCATGGCGTACTTGCACTCGTAATAGGCCGATCCCGGCACCGAACCTGGCGTGTAACAGTCCCGTTCGTCAGCCAGCCGCTCAGATCCAGCAGGCGGCTGGCCGATCGTTGCCAGGCTGGAGGTAAAGACAAACCTTTCCACGCCAGCAGCCCTGGAGGCTTCGAGCACACCCCGGATCTGCTGCACGGAATATGCCACATGCTGCGGCGTCGGCCGGCTGTCCTGTGGGTAGTAGGCTGCAGCGTGAAAGAGCAAATCGACGCCGCGCAACGCTTCAGCTAACGATTCGCTGCGATCGAGATTACCCTCAAACCACCGCACCGGCGCGCCACCAAGATGCCCAACCGCTCCCGGTCGGCGCCGGAGCCCGCGCACTTCCCAGCCCTGCTCGAGTGCGGCCAGCGCGATGTGACCGCCGATGAATCCAGTCGCTCCGAAGACACATGCAGTCTTCGTCACGACTCACCTGTGTGCAGAATTCCATAGGGGCTCTGGATCATCACCTGGCCAGTCCAGCTTCAAGACCTACACCACACGGGTGCGGAGTACAGCCCTGTCAAAACCGGCCTTCTCACCGGTCAGCCACCGGATCCTGTCCTTGAGCCGGCTCACCTTCGCCACCATCCACGGTGCGGATGTCCGACCGTACGGCAGAACAGCGGCTGCAAGCCGGCCGGTCGCACAGCAATGCCCGAGGATCCTCGTGGATCCATCCCATAGCTGTGTTCAGCAAATCCCGTAAGGCGATGGCTTGAAACGCGATCGGCCCGACCGCCCCCCTGCGCACCTCACCCCCCAGCTTGACATCAATCGCATCGAACCCCTCCGAGCAACCGGGCATGTTCCTGCAGGTAAGCACCCCACGCTCACTCATTGCCCAACGCACGAAGGTCTTCCTACCGGCCAGCCGCTCGGCCCAATGCAGGCTCACGTTCGCTCTCTGATCCAGGCCGATCAGCAGCACATCCGCGTCGTACTCCGCCATCCACCCGATCGGAGCCAGGGGCTCATCCAGCGATTGGCGTGCAAGGCATTCAGGCATCGTAGTGGCTGAGAATGACAGCAGGGGATGGTCCGATCGTGTGCTTTCAGGATATCTGCGGAACAACTCGGCCAGCTCTCCCAGTGCCGGATCGGCAGGGAGCTCAGGGGTGAAGATGTCAGCGTAGAGATTCGCTGCATCATCCTCGCCGTATTCCAGGGCGTTACCCTCAGGGCCGAAGGGAGGAATGATCTCAGTCGAGGGCGTGAAAGCCGGCATCAGCATCATTTCACTCGAGGCAAGCAGCGCTCCAAGCAGGCTCTCATCGCCGCCCGCGATGTGGCGCGCGATCTCCGGCGCCGCATGGACGATCAAGCGGCTGTGGGCATCGATCTCAAGTCCAGCCAGCACGCGCTGCAGATCGCGGTAGTGGATCAGCGCTTTGCCCTCGCTCATGGGTTTACGCCGCGTTCACCGCGGCTGCGCAACAAACCACTGCGTCAGCGCCCTTGCCATTCGGGCTCGCGTTTCTCGCTGAAAGCCCGCATGCCTTCTTTTTGATCCTCGGAGCTGAAAAGAAGATAGAAGCTGCGCCGTTCGTCGGCGATCCCCTCCTTGAGAGAGGTTTCATAAGCCTGGTTGATCATCTGCTTTCCGATCCGCAGCGCGAGCGGCGCGCGCGCGGCAATCTCGGCCGCCAGCTGCAGCGCTTCTTCGAGATAGCGTTCCTCGGGCACGACGCGGTTCACAAGCCCTAGCTGAAGAGCTTCCAGGGCATCAAGCTGGCGGTTGTTGAGCACCATCTCCATTGCAATCGCCTTGCCCACTGCGCGCGTCAGGCGCTGGGTGCCACCCGCGCCCGGAATGACTCCCAGGTTGATCTCGGGCTGCCCGTACTTTGCGTTTTCGGAAGAGACAATCATATCGCACGCCATCGCCAATTCGTTTCCACCGCCCAGGCACCAACCCGCAACTGCGGCGATGACCGGCTTCTTGACCGCTGCCACCCTGTCCCAGAGCTCAATCGTCTCCCGTTCGAGCATCTCGATCGGGCTCGATTCAACCATCTCCTTGATATCCGCCCCGGCGGCGAACGCACGCTCATCCCCGGTGATCACCATCGCGCCGATATCCTCACGGGCATCGAAGTCCTCCAAAGCAGCACAAATCTCGCTCATCACTTGATGGTTGAGCGCATTCAAGGCCTTGGGCCGGTTGATGCGGACCAACCCCACCCGCCCCCTTTGCTCGGCCAGGATCGTTTCATATGCCATCGCTTCCCTCCTCCGTTCCCCATCAGGCTGCCAGCCTACGCTCCGGTCAGCTGCCGCAGGTGTTCTTCGCCGTGTTGAACGCTGTACTCAAACCACCACTGCACGGTCCTGATCCCCTGAGTCGGGTGGCGCCCTATCCGGCTCCAGCCCTGAGGGTCGGCGGCGCGCAGCAGTTCGATTACGGTTCTTCGAGCTTGCTCAAATGAATCAAGGATTTCTTCCGGCGGCTCACCCTGATCGTAATGCCGCTCCATCCAGCCGCCCTCATCGAAATATGCCAACTCCGGCTTTTCTTCCTGCAACATGCTCTGGATTCGCGGCAGGAAAGCCTTCTGTTCGACGTCGCGTAGATGGACCGCAATCTGATGCGGACTCCATCCGCCGTCTTCAAGCGGCGAGTGCAACCCCTCTTCACTTGCTTTTTCCAGCTGTAGGCGTATGCGGCCAGGCTGACCTGCAGCCTGCTCAAGTAATCGCTCTCGATAGGCTCTCAATTCTTTCATCCTGATCCTTTTTTGAGCGTGATCCTGAGCTCTTCAAATGCCTCCTGTGCAGCGTGGAGAAACCCTGGACTCATGCTCACGGGAGGCCGCCGATCACGAGGCACTCTCCAGTGACAAATGCAGCCCGCTCCGAGCACAGGTACAGCGCGGCATCTGCCACCGACGCGATCTGCGAGGTGCCGGCAAGCAGCGAGGCGTCCGCATCCATACTTTCAGGATCGTCATCCACCCTCAGAGAGTATCCCGGACACACGGCGTTCACGCGCACATTATATTCGGCCAGCTCGACAGCCGCCTGACGGGTCAACGCCATCAGCGCTGCCTTGCTCGCCAGGTAGGCGCCGTAGCCGGGCAACACTCCTTCCCTGGCCTGGGCGCTGGCGATGTTCAACATCACACCGCCCCCCTCATCCGCCATCACCCGCCCGACGGACTGCATGAGCAGGAATGGACCTTTTATGTTAACCGCCAGGGTCCGGTCCCAATCCCATTCATCCATCGTCAGCAGTTGGGCGCGCGGCGCGACGGCAGCGTTGTTGACCAGAACATCGATCCTGCCATAGGCTGACCGCACCTGTTCCACGAGCTGTTGAGCCTGCATCTTTCGAGCGATATCCGCGGTGATGCCAACAGCCTGCCCACCAGCGCTCAAGATGCTTGCGACCGTGCGATCCAGGTTGACCGGCGTGAGGTCATTGGCCGCGATGCGCGCACCCTCTTCGGCAAAGGCCAGGGCAATCGCCCGTCCAATGCCGCGCCCGGCGCCCGTCACAAGCGCTACTTTTCCCTGGAATCCAGCCATGGCGAGCTCCTCGATGCGGGTTGCAGGCTGCTAATCCTCGCAGCGGGCGATGCCATCTCCAGCCCGGGCTGCGTTCAGTTCAAAACCCAAATACGGGCTCGGATCCAGCGTATTCTCGATCTTCAATTCGTTCAAGAAATGACCCTGTCCATCATCGCGGACGATCGAGAAATGCAGGTGCATCCCGACCGGATTGTTCGGATCGGCGGAGTAGTTGCCCTGATATCCCAGCAGCGTTCCGGCTTTGACAAATCGCTCGCTCGTCCCGGGCGGGAAGTTATCATCGATGAACGAACGGCCATTTTGATCTGCCATATGAGTATAGTAGAGCCAGATCTGTCGGCCAGGCAGGAGCGGATCCTGTGGGACCCGCAGGATGACGGCCGAGCGCCACTCCGGCAGGCGCGTAAGATAACCATCATACGCCGCAAGCACCGGTGTCTCCCCAAGGCCATCCGGCCCGCTGATTCCGAAGATATCCAGGCCTTGATGGTGGTGGCCGGGGCGGAATGAATCACCCCATAAAAACCCGACCAGTCCGGTCGTTGGCATCAGGAACGGCGCCCCGCCGCAGCGCTCACCCGCCTGGATCGTCCAGTCGCTATGCCCCTGCGGGTCGGACCAGAACGTCCTCACCCTGGCCATGCGCGCCGCTGGCGGCCGGATACGCAGGAACAGCATCCCGGCGGCCACAAGCAGAACCACCACAAGCATCCCCAGCCCTACTCGCATGCCTTTCCGCCGGTTGCGGGTCAGCTGCATGGCGCCCGTTTCCCTTGATGGATCGCACATGCACCAACATAGCGCTCAGGTGTCAGACCGTAATGCAACCACATGGGCCCGAGTCTCCTGCAAGATGACGGCTGGTGAGATGCGCAGCAGGTGATCAGGCGCGCCACCACCGGCATAAACGATATCGAACTTGAGTACCGCAGGATCAAGCAATGTGCTCAGGCTGGGGTGATGTCCGACCGGCGGGACCGCACCGACTTCATAGCCTGTGATCCGGAGCACATCTTCTCTGCTGGCCAGGTAGATCTCGCTGCGTGCGATCTTGAGATAATCAGCCAATCGGGATGTATCCACGCGACCGGTGCCGCTGGCGATGATGAGCACCGGCTGTCCCCCGGCCAGAAAGAGCAGGCTTTTTACAATCCGCTCCGCGTCCACGCCCAGCGCCCCGGCCGCCTGGGTCACGGTGCGTGTACCGCCCGGCAGAACGATAAACTCGGCCTCAAGCGAGCGACCCTGCAGGTACGCATCGAGGTCATGCGGTGATTTCATGCTTCGTCCTGCGCCCCCGGCGCCAGAGTCGTGCTCAGCGTGCTTCTTCCAGGTGTTCGGCAAAAAGCAGCGTGGCGCTTTCACCGGCAAACTGCATCAACGCCCGGCCAGCAGCCTGGCCTTCCGGAGATGCCATGGCCGCCTGCAGAGCCGCCAGATCGTCGAAGTAGAACTCGTGCACCAGGTGCAGGTCCGCTCCACCGCCCGGGCTGCCGAGAATCCGGCTGACGCTCACCCGGCGCAAACCGGGCATCTTTTCCGCCCGGGGCACAAACTCCTGGCTCCAGTGTGTCTCCTGCGCAAGCGGATCGTCCATCGTGTGGAAGAGAATCATCAGCTTATGCACGCCTACCTCGATCCCGGTTGCCGCCCTGTGAATGTACTTGCGGCCTATTGGTTCTAACTGGAATATCCCCTATACTTCAAGCCAAGGGATTTATTTTGCCTTGTTGGAGGCATTTTATGGATTCTTTATACCAACGAGGCCAGGGACTCGTCGAATACGCGATGATCATCATGCTGGTTGGCATTGTCGTCATCGTCATGTTGGCCCTGTTTGGCTCGGGTGTGGGGAATATGTTCAGCAATATCATCCACAATTTCTGAGCCAGCCTCACTCACTGCGGCGGCCAAGTCGCCGCAGGCGAATGCTCAAGCGCCCTCCGGATCGTTCGGAGGGCGTTTTTTCATCCGGCGTACGACCTCTCTGCGTGAGAGCAGGATTCGGCGGCCGCAGCCGGTGCACTTCAAGCCAATGTCCGCGCCCAGCCGCACCACGCGCCACTCGCTGCTTCCGCAAGGATGAGGCTTGCGCATCCGGATGATGTCATCCAGCTTGAGATCGGGCAGCATGTGCAGCTCCTTGGCGGCGGACGTCGGGGCGGCGCCGGTGGGGGATTATAACATTCGGCGGATGGTATAATCCCGCATTATGCTCGGACTCTCTCCCACCGACCTGATCGCCCGGCTGATCACCCTGATTGTGGCGCTCAGTGTGCATGAATTTGCGCACGCCTGGACGGCGGATCAACTGGGCGACGATACGCCCCGCCTTCAGGGCAGGCTGACGCTCAATCCGCTCGCGCACCTCGATCCGCTTGGTTCGGTCATGTTGATCATCGCCGGATTCGGCTGGGCCCGGCCTGTCGTCGTCAATCCATACCAGCTCCAACGCCGGTCACCGGCTGCCATGATGCTCGTCGCCATCGCCGGGCCGTTCTCAAATTTACTCATGGCCATCCTGGCCGCGATCCCTTTCCGGGCGGGACTGCTCACCCTGGGCTTGTCACGTTCCTTCACGACTGAACTGCTGGCCCAGTTCATCTTCATCAACCTGATCCTGATGTTTTTCAACCTGATCCCGATCTCCCCGCTGGACGGCGAAAAAGTAGCTGACTTTCTCCTGCCGCCCGGTGGGCAGCGCCTGCTCGATCGCGTCCGCCCCTATGGGCCATTCTTGCTGCTGGGCCTGTTAGTTCTCGGATCCTTCGGCGGGCTCGATCTCTTAGGCACCCTGATCGGCCAGCCGGCCATGAGCGTGTTCCGCCTGCTGATCACCTGACCATGCCGATTTTGTATCGGGCGAGGCAGTTCCTGCGCTCGATGACCGCCCAGGTTCATCCGCACCAGCGCCAGGCTGTCGCAACTATCCTCTCCCCTGAACTTGCGACGCTCTTCTTCTCCATGGCCCCCGCCGACCAGGTCCATAGCTTGCGGGTCTTGCAGGATCTCATCAAACAGGGGGAAGAGGATGCCGATCTGCTCGCCGCGGCCTTGCTTCACGATGTTGGCAAGAGCCGCTGCCCGCTGTCTGCAGTCGAACGTGCAGTGATCGTGCTGGCGAACCGCACGCTGCCCCAACTGGTAAATAGACTGGGAAGAAGGCCAGCGCGAGGCCCGCTGCGGGCTTTTTCGACCGCAGTTCAGCATCCAGCCTGGGGCGCGGAGATGGCCGCCAAAGCAGGAGGATCGAGCCGCCTGTGCACGCTCATCCGCTTCCACCAGGATCTTTCCGGAGGGATACAGGGCGAAGATCTGGGACCGCTGCTTCAACGCCTGCAGCAAGCTGACAATCGACACTGAGGTGAGATTATGGGTTATCAAGTCATGATTATCGGCCTGGACCAGGTGGGGGCTTCCATCGGCCTCGCATTGGCGAACGCCGAAGGCGACGTCAAGCGCCTGGGGCATGACGCCAATAGGAATATGGTTAAGCGTGCTCAGGAAATCGATGCGATCGATGAAATTGCTACCTGGCCGCGCAGGGCGGTCAAAGAGGTCGATTTGCTGATCCTATCCGTACCCGCGAATGAGGTCGAGGATTACCTCCAGAATCTCGGCCCACTGTTGAAGGAGGGCGCGCTCATCATCGACACTGGCGGCATCAAGTCGCTCGCGTTCGAGTGGGCTTCGGACTACCTGCCGGAGGGACGCCATTTCGTCGCCGCGATGCCCGTCATCGGCCCGGCGAGCCTAGAGCACGACCCTTTCGAGCACAGCGAACCACGCGCTGATTTATTCGCCGATGGATTGCTCGCCATCTCGACCACACCGGAAACGCCCGAGAACCTGCTGGCTGTGGCTATTAATCTGGCGAAACTGCTTGACGCGCAGCCCTTCTTCATCGATCAGGACGAACATGACGCAGCTGTTGCCGCGACGGACGATCTCCCAACCTTGCTCAGCGCGGCGCTGCTCCACGCATCCACCCGTTCCCCCTCCTGGCGGGAGCTGCAACGGCTGGCTGGGCAAACTTTCGCCTTCGCAACCCAGTTGATCCAATTGCGCCCTCCCAAGCAAGCCCAAAAACGCTTCACGCTAAACCGTGAGAAAGTGCTGGCGAAATTGGATGCCATCCTCGAGGAACTCGCCCGGCTGCGGTCACTTCTGGCCAGCGAGAATGAGGACGCTCTCGAGGAATATCTTGAGCAGGCGGACCACGCGCGCTTTGCCTGGCTCGACGCCCGTTCAAAAGCCGATTGGGCAAACCAGGACCTGCAGGCTCCCGAGCAGCTGGTCGATACCAGCTTTATGAGCAAGTTTCTCGGCTTTCGAACGCACAAAGATAAACCCTAACCGCCTCGTTGGCTGTCCATCGGTAGCCCCTGCCGGCCGTGGGGCGTATAATGCGTGCGTGTCGGAGACTTTCGTTTACATCGTCGAATGTGCCGATGGCTCCTTCTATACTGGCTGGACGACAGACCCTGAACGCCGATTGCGGGAGCATAATGCTGGTCGCGGGGCGCGCTACACTCGCTCGCGGCGGCCGCTACGACTCGCTTATCTCGAGCCGCAGCCCGACCGAGCTACGGCCATGCGCCGTGAACGCAGAATCAAGACCTACACTCGCGACCAGAAGATGGCGCTGATTGATTCCTACCAGGGATCCAACCCTGGCTGATCCGCACTACGAGGCTGCCCATGACCAATGAAGCAAAGACCCAATGGATCGCTGATGAAATCGCCGAACTGAAACAATCCGGCCTTTTCACGAACATCCGCACACTGAGTTCACCCCAGGGCGCATGGCTCACCGTTGACGGGAAGCAGGTGCTGAATTTCTGCTCGAACAACTACCTCGGTTTGGCAAATCACCCGCGCCTGGTCGAACGGGCCAAGGAGGCGATCGATGAGCTGGGCATCGGACCGGCCGCAGTTCGTACAATCGCCGGGACGATGTCGATTCACACGGAACTTGAGCGCCGCCTGGCGGCCTTCAAGCGCGTCGAGGCCGCGATCTCCTTCCAATCCGGATTCAACGCCAATCTGGGCGCGATCCCGGCGCTGGTGGGAAGCGAGGATGTCATCTTCTCCGACGAACTCAACCATGCCAGCATCATCGACGGCTGCCGCCTGTCCCGGGCGCGCATTGTGCGCTACGCCCACTGTGACCCCGAGGATTTGCGCCGCCAGATCGAGTCCGCCCCATCCGATGAGTACCGCCGGGCGATGGTCATCACCGACGGCGTCTTCAGCATGGATGGTGATGTCGCTCCGCTGGATGAGCTGACGGAGATCGCCAACGAGCATGGCTTCCTGATCATGGTCGATGATGCGCATGGCGAGGGCGTGCTGGGGACCGGCGGGCGGGGGATTGTGGATCATTTCAAACTGCACGGACAGGTGGATGTGGAGGTGGGCACCCTTTCGAAGGCCTTTGGCGTGGTTGGGGGCGTTGTCGCCGGCAGCCAGCGGGTCGTCGATTGGCTGCGCCAGCGCGGCCGGCCGTTCCTGTTCTCCTCCGCCATGACCGTGCCCGACGTAGCAGCCTGCATTGCCGGCCTGGACATCCTTGAGAGCTCAACCGAGCTGGTCGACCGCCTGTGGCAGAACACCGAATATTTCAAGCGCGAGATGCAGGGCCTGGGTTTCGATACCGGGGTAAGCACGACACCGATCACGCCGGTCATGCTCGGGGACGCGAAGCTGGCGCAGAGCTTCAGCCGCAATCTGTTCGATCAGGGTGTGTTCGGCATGGCCCTTGGCTATCCAACCGTGCCGCATGGTAAAGCGCGCATCCGGGTGATGATTTCGGCCGCACACTCACGCGAGGATCTCGATGATGGCCTGGCCGCATTCGAGCGTGTCGGACGCGATTTGGGCGTGATCTGACCCGCTAGCAGCCACACCCGCCATTGCGTACGGCAACAAAATCTCCGGTAGGGGCCGACCTGCGTGTCGGTCCACATCGATCTGGATTTCAAACACCGCTGGACTCTAGACCTGCAGCCGGTATTTAAAAGGGCGCACACACGAGTGCGCGCCTGCGGTGCAGTTTTCCTTTTCGACGACCAACCCGGACCAGGGCGACCTGCCTGTAGGGTAGAACACCCACAAAGCAAAACCGCCGGTGAAAAACCCGGCGGTTTGATTTAACCAGTCCGGTGGATATTTATCCTGCGAAGGGATCGTAGCCCGGCAGGGTCCCGGCCCAGACACAGGTTGCACTGTCCATCTGGTTGCACTCCAGGCCTTTGGAACAACGGTGAGCGAGAATGCGGGGCGGTTGATCAGGCAAGAACTCGGCCGGATAAACGACACGCGCTTCGAGCGCGACCTGCTCACCGATCCGCTCGCAGCGCTGCGCTTTAATCGATTTCCATGTGACCCAGGCCATTGTCAGCCTCCTTCAACCGGCAGAACTTGCTCATCCTCACTCTACGCCTGGCCGGCAGCGAATCCAAGTGCTTTGTGTCATGCCTGATGTTGACAATCTGCGTCAAATTAGGTTTGTTCGGGCCGTCCTGCGGCGCACTTTAGAAAAGAAAAACCCTGGCTTGAGGGTTTTGAAGGGCAGCTGCAATGAAGGTGTGATGTGCGAAGCGCCAGGGCAATGAGATTGTACCAGAACTTGTGAAAGCTGTCACCTGAACAACTGTGAAAGATCGCCGCAGGCTAAAATTGAAACCCATTGTCATCGGTGACCAGACGGCGGTGATAATTGATCACGTATTTCTGCAGCCGCTCTTCGAGCTCCCGAAAAGCCTGCGTATCCATCAACTCCTCCAGATTAAGATCTTCCTGTGCGATGAACGCCGTCAGGCGCAGCGGATACTCCCCGTATGCTGTATGCCATGCCTCGCACATCTGCAATCCCATCTGCTCGAGTGTGGGCACAAATTCTCCCAGCAGGTAATGGAAATACGCTTCACGCTGCTCGGAAACCGGATCGTAGGTGATGATCAGCTTCTTCTTCATCCTCGTTGCCATCATCCGGGCGTCCCTTCTCCGCCCTTACCGCACAAGACGGGGTCTTCGGCTGAACAGGTCGTGGTTTGAACCAAGCTTCACGTCATCAGGCTCTTCTGTCCAGATGCCTGGGATTTCAAGGCCGCATTGCGGGCATGTGCCCTGTGCGGTCAGATTGTAATCGAGGATTGTGAATCCATAGCGACGGATCAGCGCATGCTGGCAGCGCGGGCAAGACGTATCTTCGTAGGGGTCAGCCCCGCCGGGCAGGTTCCCTGCATACACATAGTTCAACCCGGCCTCCTGGCCGATCTCGGCTGCCCGCAGCAGCGATTCGGCCGCCGTGCGATTGGTGCCCTGCATTTGATAGTCCGGATGAAACGCGGTCACGTGCCAGGGGATGTCGGCCGAGACAGAGCGGATATATCGCGCAGCATCCATCAGCTCCTCGGTGCTGTCATTCAAACCGGGCACAACCAGCGTGACCACCTCCACCCATAGACCGCGCTCATGCGCCATGCGGATTGTCTCCAGTACATGATCCAGCACGCCGCCCAACTGGCGGTAGGTTTTATCACGCATGCTCTTCAGATCGACCTTATACGCTGAGAGGTACGGCGCCAGGTAGTCCAGAGCTTCCGGCGTGGCGTTGCCGTTTGAGACATAGGCACATCGCATCCCGGCGGCTTTCGCCCTGGCGAAGATCGCCGCAGCCCATTCGGTCGTAATCAAAGGTTCGTTGTAGGAGGAGGCCACGACCTGGGCACCGAAGCGCAGGCCGAGCTGAACCATCTCTTCCGGGGTGATCTCACGCAGATAATGCCCTGCCAGATCCGATTGAGGATCGCGCAGCGCCTGTGAAGTGAGCCAGTTCTGGCAGTAGCTGCAGTGGAAATCGCAGCCGAGCATGCCAAAGGTCAGCGTATCCGAACCGGGCAGCAGGTGGTAGAAGGGCTTTTTTTCCGTCGGGTCGCACTGCAGGGCGGCCACGTAGCCCCAGGGCACGCGCAACTGGCCACCCTGGTTGAAACGCACCTTACAAATCCCTCGCCGCCCCTCTCTGATCAGGCAGCGGTGGCCACAGGCCGTGCAGCGCACGGCCCCCTCCGGCAGTGTTTCAACCAGCTCGCCAGGTGCAGTCAACCGATCCAGGACTTCCGATAGATGGGACATCTTGATTTAATGCATTATATCAAACGCCGAGAACGGTTCCCCTCGGTGTAGAATGATCGTGATGTTGAGCGTCGTCATACAGGCCGGCGGGCGTTCCAGTCGCATGGGAAAGGATAAAGCCCTCGTTCTTCTGGATGGCAGGCCACTGGTCGAGTACGTGATCGCCAGTGCTGCCGGCCTTGGCGCGGAAACGCTCATCACCACCAACAGTCCTGCGCAGCTTGCGCGCTTCGGTCTGCCGCTGGTATCGGATCCCGTTCCCGGCGCCGGCGCCTTGTTCGGCTTGCAGACTGCACTTCACGCGGCTTCTGGCTCGCATATCCTGCTGATCGCCTGCGACATGCCATTCCTGCAGCGGCCCGTACTGGAGGATCTGGCAGCACTGGCACCTCAAGCGGATGTGGTCGCACCTGTGATCGAGGGTCGATTCGAGCCGGTTCTGGCAACGTACAGCCGCGTACGCTGCCTGCAAGCTGTGGAGCGTGCATTGGAGGCGGGCGAGCGGCGTATGATCAGCTTCTTCCCGCAGGTCGAGATTCTCGCCCTTGATGAGCCACATCTTCGTTCGCTCGATCCGGAGCTGATCAGCTTCTTCAACATCAACACGCCCGAGGATCTGCACCGGGCCGAAGCCATGCTCGCTTCGGGCCAGGTGCATCCCATCAACCCACCCGATGGAGGCAACCAGCATGACATTTGATCCCCGTTCAATTCGCTCCGAGTTTCCAGCTCTGGCTTCGGGGGCGATCTACTTCGATAACCCAGGCGGCACGCAGGTCCATCAAAACGTGACCAAACGGATGCTGGACTACCTCATTCACAGCAACGCCAATCACGGCGGCGCGTTCAAGACCTCCCACCGCTCAGATGCCTTGATCGAAGAAGCGCGTCGTTCCGTAGCGGCGATGCTGAATGCAGCCACACCGGAGGAGGTGTACTTCGGCCCAAACATGACGACCCTCACCTTTTCCCTGAGCCGGGCACTCGCCCTGGAACTGGAGCCTGGTGACGAGATCGTCGTGACGCGTCTTGATCATGACGCCAACATCTCACCCTGGCTGCGGGTGGCGGAAGATCGCGGCTGCCATGTACGCTGGCTTGATTTCGATGTCGAAGACTGTACGCTCCGACTCGACCAGCTTCAGGATTTGGTGACCGATCGCACACGATTGGTTGCCGTTGGCTATGCCTCCAACGCTGTGGGTACGATTAACCCGGTGCAGGAGATCGCCTCGCGCGCACATCAGGCCGGGGCGCTGTGTTTCGTCGATGCTGTCCAGTATGCGCCGCATGGTCCGATTGACGTCCAGAAGCTCGACTGCGACTTCCTGGTTGTTTCGGCCTACAAGTTCTTCGGACCGCATGTCGGCGCGATGTACGGCAAGCGCCAGCACCTGAAGCGCCTGGCAGCCTATAAAGTCCGTCCTGCACCGGATCAGCCGCCGGGTAAATTCGAGACCGGGACGCAGAATCACGAAGGCCTGGCAGGCATGCTGGGGGCAGTCGAGTACCTTGCGTCGCTTGGCGAACGATTCGCAGGAGCAGATGCCGAGCCGGGAACCGTGAACATGCAATCGATCGCGGCCGGGATGGAGGTTATTCGCGACGTCGAAACATCTCTTTCGCGGGCGTTGATCGAAGGCCTCTCCGGCATCCCCGGGATTCATATCTGGGGGATCACCGAACCTGACCGGGTGCTCGACCGGGTGCCGACGGTGTCCTTCACCATGCAAGGTCACCCTCCACGCGAGATTGCTGAATACCTGGGTGAGCACGAGATATATGTCTGGGACGGCAATTACTACGCCCTGGCTGTCACGGAACGCCTCGGCCTGGAGGGATCAGGCGGCATGCTGCGGGTGGGCCTGACGCACTACAATACGCAGCAGGAAATTGGCAAGCTGATCGAAGCGCTGCAACAGCTTGCCGCTCAGTCCTGAAACCCCGCCAGGTAAAACAAAGGCACAGACAAACATCTAGGTGAGGGGGGCACCCAGACATCTGCCTGTGCATGCCAACTATAACCGAGTGCTGCGGAGCGCGTCAAGGGCATGTATTCGTTCAGGGCATGTACTTGCTCAGGGCATCCAGCCCAAAAGCGCTATATTCACTCCAACTGGTGATAGTTGTCACCCCAAGAAGGAAGAAAAGCCACTTCGACGGCCTGCGAGCCGCACAATACACTTGAGAAACACCCAAAGGAGCTTGATGAACGCTGAAAAGCTGGTCGAACTACCCCTCTTCCAGGGTCTGAATCAGGAACACCTCGAACTGCTTGCGTTGGGCGTCGAGCGCGAGAGCTATGCGCGCGATGCGCTGATTTTTGCACAGGGCGAGCGGGCGCTCAAACTGTTCGTTCTGCTCGAGGGCCGGGTCGCGATCCGCTACAAACCGTATGATGGCGATGTCCTGCCGGTCGCCGAAATCAAGCCCAACGGTGTGTTCGGCTGGTCGGCGGCCCTCGGCCGCCAGTCTTACACCTCCTGCGCACTTTCCCTTGATGAAAGCGTGATGCTAAGCATGCGTGGCGAGACTCTAAAGCAGCTGTGCGAACAACATCCCGAGACGGGGGTCATCATCCTCGAACGACTGGCAGAGGTCATCGCCCAGCGGCTACAAAACACGCATACGCATGTCGTCGAGTTGCTGCGAAATGGCGTGAAGTCCTGAGATTACACTTCGCCGGATGGAGAGTTCCATGACCGAATCAATGCCCCATAATCATGAGACGGAGGCCAGCCCCGAGGAACGCATGCACGCTTTGATCGACGTGATCAGCGCGTACATCGAGCAGTACCATGGAGGTCACGTCGAAATGGTGAGCTACGACGGCCAGGTGCTGCAGGTCCGGATGGGTGGGGCGTGTGAGGGATGCCAGCTCTCGGAAGGCACACTGCGCGGCTGGGTGGAAGGCTCGGTGAGGCAATTCTTCCCCGATCTGGTACGGATTGAAGCGGTCTGATTGGCCGGAGCCGAAGGCTGATCAGCAACACATCTTTGCAGCTTCAATCATTTCATCCTAGAATAGTCTGGTCCACAGAACTGTAACTGCAGGTCTGCACCACTGCCTGCTTCCCACCATGCAATGAGAGGGTCATTTTGCATTCAGCGCTTTTCTCAGCGCCGGCCATCAACTTGATGCATATGAGCCAGCACCCCTCCGCGGCTGCAACCCAGCCTTACCTGCTGGCAGCGCTGGTGGCCACGGGCATCTTCCTGCTCGTCTTCATCGCCATTTCGTTTCATCTGCTCCATGAAACCGCCGCCGCGCTGCTCGGCGCGGCCGCGGTGCTGCTCATCACCTACGTGTGGGGCCACTTCAATCCCCGCATGCAGATGCTCACGTTCGACAAGGCCATGTTGTTTGTCGATTGGAATGTCATCTTTCTCATCATGGGCATGATGATCTTTGTCGCCATCCTTGCGCAAACAAACATCTTCCGCTGGCTTGCATTCCGCTTCTACATGCTCAACCGCGGCAAACCCTGGCGCCTGCTCGCCAGCCTACTTCTGCTCACGGCTGTCACCTCGGCGATGCTCAATGACGTGACGGTGATCCTGCTGCTCGTCCCGCTCTCGATCCAGATCGCGATCGCGCTCGATATCCATCCTTTTGTGTTCGTGATTCCCGAGGTTCTGATTTCCAATATCGGCGGCGCCGCCACACTGATCGGCAATCCGCCAAGCACGATTGTCGGATCGCACATCAATGCCAGCTTCGCCCACTACATGATCAACATGGGTCCGATCGCGCTGATCTGCATGGCGGCGCTGTTCATCGTGATACGCATCCAGTACCGCAATGAAATTAAGCCGACAGACCCGGAGGCGAGGGCATCGCTCCTTGAACGACTGTCCTCTGATTCAGATATCCGCCACCATGACATCCTGCTGAAGACGACCGTGGTCTTGATCTTCACCTTCATTCTCTTCTTCGCTGCCGATTCCTTCGATAACATCCCTCCCGGTGTGGTGGCGATATCTGGCGCGGCTGTGCTTCTCGCCTGGGTCAGACCCGATGTTGACCACATGCTGCGCGAGGTAGACTGGACCACACTGCTCTTCTTCATCGGCCTCTTCGTCGTCGTCGGCGCGATGGATGCCACCGGAGCCATACACTGGCTGGCGCTGCAGATCGTTCACCTGGCGGGCAAAACCGCCCACGGCGCGGCCGTGCTCACGACCTGGGTCTCGGCCTTCGCCTCGGCCATCGTGGCCAATATCCCGTTCACGGTCGCCGCGCTGCCGATCGCCGATACGCTGACGCAAAACCTGCCATCTGCCGGAGGATCGGGGATCATCTACTGGGGTCTCATCCTGGGAGCAGACCTGGGCGGCAATGCCACTTATCTCGGATCCGCACCAAACATCGTGGCCGTCGGCCTGCTGGCCCAGGCCGGCTACCGACTGACCTTTCGACGCTTCGCCCGAGACGGACTGGCCGTGACTTTGGTCACGCTCGTGCTGGCTTCAATCTGGCTATTAATCCGATACTGACCGGAGAGGACAATGGGCTTGATACTATGCGCTACGCGCGGCGGTGAGGCGAGCATACCCACGCAGTTGAGGGCGATCGATCTGGCGAAGCAGTGGGGGGACGATCTCGCTTTCCTCTATGTCGCCGATAGTTCTTTTCTTAACAAGACCGCCGCAGCAGTCGTCGTCGATGTCGACGATGAACTTGCGCACATGGGAGAATTTCTGTTGACGATGGCTGCTGAACGCGCCAGCGATCACGGGGTCGAAGCGAAGACCGTGATCCGCACCGGGGTCGTGCGCGAGGTTCTACCCGATGTCGCCAAGGAATTGGGCGCAACCACGATCATCCTCGGCCGGCCGTCGGGTGAGGACAGCCGCTTCGATGCCGAGGGTTATGAGAAATTTGTCCAGGAGATCGAATCCGAGACGCAGGCCCAGGTGCTGTCCTACCAGGAGCCGTCACCGGAATAGCGAACCAGGCCTCTCGTCTGCTCAGATCTAGCCTTCAGCCTCCAGCACTTCGACGGCAACAGGGCTTTTCTCACGGAAGCGGTCGGCATCGGCAGCCGTTCCAGCCACTCCTGCTCCGTAGTGCATCGGGACTGCGACCTTTGGACGCAGGATCTTCGCCGCCTCCACCGCCTCATCTGCCGTCATCACGTATTTTCCACTCACCGGAAGCAGCGCAACATCGCAGCGGATGGACTTCATCTCCGGGATCACGTCGGTGTCCCCGGCGAAATACAGCCGCTCGTCCCCAATTTGCAGAATGAAGCCCAGGTGATTCGCCCCTTGCGGATGGAAGGGTTTGTCGACGTTGTACGCCGGCACAGTCTCCACAGTGATCGGCCCGACGACACGCTTCTCACCCGGACGCATCACCTCGACGTCGGGCTCGAGACTCTGCGCCGCGCCAGCGCTGGCCAGGATCACCGTATCCGCCTTGCGGATCTGCTCGACCGACTCCGGTGAGCAATGGTCATGATGCTCATGGCTGACGAGGATCAGGTCGGCAGAGGGGCTGGAAGCTGGCAGGTGCCAGGGATCGATATAAATCACAAGCGGAGAATCCAGCCGGAAGGTGTCGTGCCCAATCCAGTGCAGGTGCTTCATCAGCTCTGGTTGCTTACCGTCCACGTCTATGCCTCCTCCGATTCCACTCGTACTGCTCAGGCTAATCCGTCGAGAAACGCATCGATCAATTCAAGCGCCTCGTCAGGATGTTCGTAATCCCGGACCAGCAGGCCGGGCGAATCATTGCCGCTGATCATCTTCGAGATCGTGGCGCCCCGCCGATGGCAGCACAGCACCGGTTTGCCCAGGTTGATGGCTAATGCAATCTCATAGCCAACGCCATGGGAAGGTGTCGTCACCTCGGCGATCAATGCGTCACATCCGGAGATCCACTCAACGTCTCGCCGGTAGACTTCGTTCGGCTCGACGACGCGCTCCAGGGACATCACCTCCGGACGGGCCAGGTGGGCTGTGGGCACTTCGTGCTCCCCATGCAGCAGGTGATCGACGATCGCTCCA